>JAKSTH010000001.1 GCA_024402655.1 Treponema sp.
ACATAAAAAAAAGTGTACCTCCAAAAATTGTCTCCAACTTTTGGGGTACACTTCAAATCAGCAGGATTTTTTTTTAATATTCATAGGATTTGAAATGAATTTCGGGTTCAGAACCAGTTAAATCAACTGTCATGACTGCAAACGCTTTCTTATCAACAAAGCCTCGAATGACTTCTTCCTGATAAAGAACATTGCCGTCTGTATCACAATGGGTAGAAGAGCCGCCTGGATGGTAGTGACCTTCAAAAGTCAATTTAGTTTTATTCTGAGCAAAAGTCTGAGACAGTTTTGCTATCTCCAATGGATTTGATAAAGCATAGTAAGTAACAGATTCTGCATTTATAGGATAATGGGAAATTATTACTTTCTGATTTTGATCACTTTCAGCTAAAGCCTTAAATTTTTCCAGCTGATTTGCTCCTAAAATGCCTGAACCGGAGTCCAGAAAATACCAGGAAAGATCGCTTCCAGAACCATTAATTGTGAAATAATAAGTCGAAGTTCCTGCATAAGTCATACATTTCCATGCAGCCCAACCGTTATTATATAAATCATGATTACCTACAACAGAATAAATACCTTTGTTATAGTTAGGATTAATGGTTTTTAAAGTGTCATATATGTCTTGTTCAAATTTATTAAATTGTTCAAAATCCTTAAGATTTCCAGTATCGCTGTTATCACCCATATGAACTGTAAATGCAGGTGGAAAGTCTTTATATTCACCTGAAGCAGAATCGAAAAGCTGGGCAATTTTGGCATAGAAAGGTTTTTCATCTCTTGGTGGCAAAAAATAACCGTTTCTTCCAAAGTGGGTGTCTGCTATTAAAAGTACCGAAAATTTATCACCATATCCTTTAGGCGCTTTATCTATTTCAGGTAAACTTAAATCTGTAAAGTCTGGACTTCGTGATTCAATATCATATTCTCTTGGTATAAGACTGAAATCATATTTACATGAAAAAGAGAATAAACCAACAAATAAAACAAAACCAATTTTAATTATAGATTTTTTCAAAATATGTACTCTCCCTTAATTGTAAATGCTGCATATTCCAGATATCTTGAAAAAGAAAAAATATCTGTGTAGTGAAGATTTACTTCTGCACCAACTGAAAAATTATATGGAGATGAGTATTTCACACCTGCTGTAATAATTGGTGCAAAGAAACGCTGGGCTGTGTAATTGTCAAAATTACTCATATCAACATATGCTTTTAAATCAATACCACATGGAATGTCATAAAATAATGAAATTTTAAGTGCTGCATCCCACCAGTTTATCATCATATTCTTTGAATCGCCTGTATCAATAAAACCAAAGGTATAGTTTAAAAGAAGCTGGGTATTCAAGGTAAAGTTTTTAGGTAACTGGAAAAGGATATTTCCGCCAAGTGAGAAGGAATTGTAGGTTACAAGATTATTATAGTAATTAAACTGATAAAAGCCTTTTATTCCATAACTTGTAATTGAATTTGAATAAATCCAGTAAGTATCAGATAAATAAAACTTTGTGTTTGACTTTGCAGTCTGAACTCCTGCAGAGGCTGTAGTAACAGAATTTTCAAAAGTATATTCTGCATTCATGCTCAAATAATCAGAAATAAAATCTGCATTTGTAGGAACAACTAAAGAAGTACTGATAATATTTTTTATGTCTTTATTATCTGCAGATTTCTCATTTTGAAGGTTTTCCTGAGCATTTAATGATACAATACTCATAAAAAACACAATCGAAAAAATAGATTTCTTAATCATAATAAACTCCATTCCCATTATACTATAATTTCGATAAAATATACTATATGGATGAAAAGATTATTATTAAAGGTGCAAGAGAACATAACTTAAAAAATGTAGATGTTACTCTTCCAAGAAATAAACTTGTTGTAATTTCTGGTCTTAGCGGATCGGGTAAATCTTCTTTGGCATTTGACACTTTATTTGCAGAAGGTCAGCGCCGCTATATGGAAAGTCTTTCATCTTATGCCCGTCAGTTTTTAGGAAGAATGGATAAGCCTGATGTAGATTTGATTGAAGGGCTTTCACCTGCTATTTCCATTGAACAAAAATCAACTAATAAAAATCCTCGTTCTACTGTAGGTACAATTACAGAAATATATGATTATTACCGTCTTTTATTTGCCCGTGTTGGTCATGCACATTGTCCGGAATGTGGAAGAGAGATTCAGGAACAGTCAATAGACCAGATTATTTCCACAATTATGTCTTGGGATGAAGGTTCTAAACTTCAGATTCTGGCTCCTGTAATTCGTGGTAAAAAAGGTGAACATCAGAAAGTTATTGATGATGCTAAAAAATCTGGTTTTATTCGTGCCCGCATAGACGGTGTTATGGCAGAACTGGAAGATTCTATTAAACTTGATAAACAGAAAAAGCACACTATAGAAATTGTTGTAGACAGAATCATTCTTTCTGCAGAAGTAAGAAGTCGTCTGGCAGATTCTATAGAAATTGCTCTTAATAATGCAAATGGTATTGTAATAGTTACCCGTCGTGTGGGAGATAAAGACGAAGAAGTATTCTTTAGCCAAAAAAATGCCTGTCCTGACTGTGGTATTTCTATTCCAGAATTACAGCCCCGCCTTTTTTCATTTAATAATCCTTTTGGTGCTTGTCCTGAATGTACAGGGCTTGGTCAGAAACGGGAATGGGATATTACAAAACTTCAGCCAGATGAAAATCTTTCTTTTAATGAAAAGGCGCTTCCATTTTTTAATCCCGAAAGTGAATGGAACCATTCTATGTTCAGTGCTGTAGCTGAAGCCGCAGGTTTTACTTTAGACACACCTATGAAAGATCTTTCAAAAGAACAGAAAGACTTTTTATGGAATGGTAACGAAGAAAAAAAACTTCACTGGGTATATAAAAAACAAAGCGGCGAAGGTTATTCAGAATATAATCGTCCATGGCCTGGTGTATATACTGAAATGAAACGTCGTTATAACGAAGCATGGAGTGACTCACAGCGAACAAACATGGAAGATAAATTCATGACTGTAAGTGAATGTTCCTGCTGTAAAGGCCGCAGATTACGTCAGGAAGCTTTGGGTGTAACAGTTGGTAATAAAAATATATGGGACATTACAAAAATGTCTGTAACAGATACCATAGCTTTTTTCGATGAATTAAAACTTACAGATTCTGAAGAACAGATTTCAACTCAGATTCTAAAAGAAATCCGTTCACGTTTAAAGTTTCTTAATGATGTAGGTTTAAGTTATCTTACATTGGAACGGGCTGCAGAAACTTTGTCTGGTGGTGAAGCACAGCGAATCAGACTTGCAACTCAAATTGGTTCTGCTTTATGTGGCGTAATGTATATTCTTGATGAGCCAAGTATAGGACTTCATCAGCGGGATAATCAGAAACTTATAGATACACTTATTTCTTTACGAGATCACGGTAACTCTGTAATTGTTGTAGAACACGATGAACAGACTCTTAGAACGGCTGATTATCTGGTAGATTTGGGACCGGGAGCTGGTGTAAACGGCGGTAAAATTGTAGCGGCAGGAACTCCTGCAGAAGTTGCACAGGTAAAAGAAAGTCTTACAGGACAGTATCTGTCTGGTACACTGAAAATGGATATACCTGAAAAACGCAGAAGTGGTAATGGTCAGTATATTGCCATAAAGGGTGCCAGCGAACATAACCTTAAAAATATAGATGTAGAAATCCCATTGGGAACCTTTACTTGTATTACCGGTGTTAGTGGAAGCGGTAAATCAACACTTATGACAGATATACTTTATCCGGCTGCAAGTAACAGTGTAATGGGAACTGAGTATGCTGTTGGTAAATGCGACAGTATTACGGGGCTTGAAGGTATAGATAAGGTAATCAATATTGACCAAAGTCCAATTGGCCGTTCACCTCGTTCTAATCCTGCTACATATGTTGGTGTATTTGATGCAATTAGAGATTTGTATGCATCTCTTCCAGAAAGTAAAGCAAGAGGATATCAGAAAGGACGCTTTAGTTTTAATGTAAAAGGCGGTAGATGTGAAGCTTGTCAGGGGGCAGGTGAAATTGTAATTGAAATGAACTTTTTACCAGATGTATATATTCAGTGTGATGTATGTAATGGTAAGCGTTTTAATCACGAAACTCTGGAAGTAGAATATAAAGGAAAATCTATTAATGATGTATTGAATATGTCTATAGACGAAGCTTGTGAGTTTTTCCAGAGCATTCCTCATATTTATAGAAAAATTGCAACTTTACAGTCTGTAGGTTTAGGATATATTCAGCTTGGTCAAAATGCACTCACTCTTTCAGGCGGCGAAGCACAGCGTGTTAAACTTGCAAATGAACTGGCTCGTCCTGCAACCAGCAAAACACTTTACATTTTAGATGAACCAACTACAGGACTTCATTTTGCAGATGTAAAACTTCTTATGAGTGTTATTCAGCGTCTTGTAGATCAGGGGAACTCAGTTGTAATGATTGAACATAATCTGGATGTAATATGCCAGGCTGATTATGTTATAGATTTAGGACCAGAAGGCGGAACTGGTGGTGGAACTCTTATTACAAAAGGAACTCCAGAAGAAGTTGCACAGGTAAAAGAAAGTCATACCGGTCATTTTATAAAGGATTTACTGGAAAAATAGTATTATATGAAATGTAATTTTTCTGTTTTACATTATAGTTTCTCCCTTAAAAAAGCCATGGTTACATTTATGCTGGCTGCCTTTTGCTTTACGGGGCATTTATGGGCTCAGGTAACTGAAACTACAACAATAACTATTGAAAACGCAAGACAGACAGATTACTCAAAAAATGAAGAAACTGATAACGATTGCATTGTGCTTAAAGGAGATGTAAAGCTTTCTGTAAAAAAAGGAGAGACCTCTTCTGAAATTACAGCAGATACTGTTACTTATGACAGAAAATCTCAAATGCTTTATGCAGAAGGCAATGTACACATAGTTACAAAAACTGAAGGGAGTGGTGGTCAGGATGCAACTGCTAATTCCCTTATTATGAATACATCTACACTGGAAGGTGTTTTTGACGGGGGAAAGGTAGTTCAAACTCAAAGTGATGCCCTTAATCTTCCTTCTGGTTCAACTCTTGTTGTTTTTTCTGATGTATTTGGTAAAAGTGAAAATAACACTATTGTTTTTAAAAATTCCAGTCTTACATTTTGTGATGATGAAAATCCTCACTGGCATATAGATGCTTCCAGAACATGGCTTTTACCTGGTGGAGAATTTGCTTTTTTTAATGCCTTGCTTTATGTAGGTCCTGTTCCGGTTTTTTATTTCCCGGCTTTTTATTATCCAAAAGATGAACTTATTTTTAATCCTAACTTTGGTTATGGCAATAAAGAGGGATATTATTTTCAGACAACAACTTATCTTTATGGCAGAAAACCAATGGCTCAGGAAAAAGGTGAAAATGCTTCCGGGGCAACAGATTCTACTCAAGATATTTATAACTTTATGAAGTCTACTTCGCTAAAAGAGCAGGAAAGACAAGGTCTTGTATTACATAATCTTGATGAACCATACCTTGGCGACACATCCCATTACATAAAGCTTATGGCCGACTGGTATTCAAATCTTGGCGCCATGATTGGAGTAGACGGAAAAATTGTTCCTAAAAAATGGACTTTTATTTCCAACTTTAATTTTAATGCATCTATTGCTTTTGGAAACAGAGTTAATTTTCAAAACGGATATTATCTTCCATTTGACCAGAATATGACAAAAGAAATTTACAGAACAAATTTTCTTGGTCTGGAATTACCTTTCCGTTATAGAGGAAACCTGGAATTAAATATAAGAAAACCTTTTTCAATTAATATTTCTTTACCAGTTTATTCTGATCCAGATTTTGCAAGTGATTTTGGTAACAGAAATGAAAATATGGACTGGATTTCCATGCTTACAAATTTTGGAAAAGAGAATCAGGATGTTAATAATGCAGTTACTTCCTATACCTGGAAAATTTCTGCTTCTGGAAATATACCTGTTTCAGAAAATCTAAGAGAATACTTTTCTACAGTAAATCTTCAGGCTGCTTCCAGCATGAACATAAATACAAAAAGTTCATATTTTTATCCTTCAATTGTTACACCAATAAGTGCCTCTGGTACTGTTTCCGGAACTTTATTTAAGTATCCTTCATCTAAAAAAAGTTCGGCTCCTGAAAAGCCTTTTATGGAATTCATTTCGCCAGAAAGTGAAGGGGAAACTGAAGTTGCTGAAGTTACAGAAAATAAGCTGACCGAAGAAAATACAGAAACTGAAAATATTCTTGTTCCAACTTACCCGGAACTGAATCCTACAGTTACTTATTATAATCTTCCTTCCGGCGTGATTTACAATTTAAGTTATTCATTTACACCAAGCTATGTAAATCAGATGAATTTTGATTTAAGTGCCATTACTAAACCAGAAGATTTTGAATGGACAAAAATAAAATCATCTATGTATACAATAAAGGCTCCTCTTTCTGTTACAAGTAATCTTTCTTATGGACAGAATTTCCTGAATCTTAAAAATACAGTTTCATATAATCCTGTATGGCAGTCCCATCCTGTAACAGAAGGTCTTAGTGAAACAGAAAAAAATAATGTTTTACTGGCAGATTACAAAGCAGAAGCTCAGACAATTTCCAGCGTAAATGTTTTAAGTGTCAGACCTTTTATTTATCTTCCAGCTTTTAAAGAGTCATCTTTTACTTATAACACAACAATAAATCTTTTTAGAAAAACATTTACTGGTACTGTAGAAAATCCTGAATGGCAATATTTTGGACCAGACTGGACAGATGAAGATTCAGTTACAGTTCATAATCTGAATATGTCATTTATTACAAGCCAGCAGAATAATACTTTTAGACAAAGTTTAACTTTTACTGCAAATATATATCCTCAGGTTCCAAAGTTTACAGGAATATTTAATTTTGTTTTCCCATATACAAATCTTTCTCTTTCAGCTGGTGTAAACCAGAAAAGTAAAGCCGATACAACCTGGATATTTAATCCTATAAACGAATCATTAAATTTTAATTTATTGGACTCTCAGTTAAAGCTTTCTCAAAGTTTTTCATTTAATGTAGAAGAAAAACATGCAGATTCTCTTAGATTTGCTGTGTCTTATAAAAATCTTTCTTCAAGTTTTACTATGCAGTACACCAATTTGTACGATTTTGACACTCTTAACGGCTGGCAGATGAAAAACGAAAAAGCATTTCAGCCTGCAGCTTTAAACTTTGCCTATACTTTGCCACAAAAATATTACAACTTATGGTTTAATCGCATTTCTATTGCACCAGGATTAAGTACAAATCTTACAGCAGATTTAATAAGACCAACTAACAGTTATCTCACATTTACACCATCACTTTCATTTAAAATATACGATTTTCTTACCATAACATTCTCATCTACTTCAAGAAACTCTGTTTTGTACAGATATGTTCAGTCTATGGCAGGAACACCAGGACGAATTCCGGGAGAAGAAAATCCATTTATAGATTTATTTGATTCATTCAGATTTGATGATAAACAGAAACGGGAAAATTCCGGCTGGAAGTTAAAATCATTAAATCTTACAGTTGCTCATGAGCTTCACGACTGGAATCTTAATATGACCCTTAAAATTGAACCACGGCTCATAACCATAAATAATAAAAAATCTTACAGTTACAATCCTTACTTCTCTTTAGGTGTAACCTGGAAACCTATGGAATCTATAAAAACACAGGTTACAGACGAATACGGAAAATGGAAGTTTGAATGATTTTAATTGATAATTGAACACAGATAATATAGACTAAAAGAAAAAGGAATTATTTTTGAACGAATATACGATTATAGTCCCAGATAATGATGTACTTTCCTGCTTATGCGGAACTAATGACAGTAATCTTAAACTTATTGAAGAAAGTCTAGGTCTTCCGGTTTTTACCAGAGGAAATGAAATTTCCATTGAATCTGATGACGAACAGTTATGCCAAAAGTTTCAGTTTATTATTGACCGGGTTATTGATGAAGTAAACCTGGGTGGTAAAAACACAGAGGATGTAATTGTTTCAGTTTTAAATACTCAAAAAAAAGTTAATGCCAGTGAAGTCAGCATTTTAGTTCCTGGCAGTCTTAAACGCATTTATCCACGAACACAACATCAGGCCGAATATATAAATCTTTTACAAACAAAAGATATGGTTTTCTGTACAGGAAGTGCCGGTAGCGGTAAAACTTATCTTGCAGTTGCAGAAGCTCTTAGATTAGTACTTTCCCACAAAAAAAATAAAATTATTATTACACGCCCGGTTGTAGAAGCAGGGGAAAGTCTTGGTTTTTTGCCAGGAGATTTGGAACAGAAAATAGATCCATATCTGCGCCCTTTAAGAGATGCAATGGAATCTATTATTCCCCCAGAAACTGTACGAAAATTGTCTGAAAGTGGTATAATAGAAGTAGCGCCTTTAGCTTATATGCGTGGGCGCACTTTAAATAATGCAGTTATCATTCTTGATGAGGCACAAAATACAACTTGTTCTCAAATGAAAATGTTTTTAACCCGCATGGGTGATAACTCAAAGGTTTTTGTAACTGGAGACCCAACACAAATTGACCTGCCAAGAAAAACTCGTTCTGGACTGGAACATAGTGTAAGTCTTTTATACAAAATAGAAGATATTGGTTTTATGGAACTTACAGCAGAAGATGTTGTAAGAAACAGACTTGTAAAACAAATTGTTAAGGCATATGAACATGAAGAAAACAGAGAATAAGAAAAAAGGTTTTTTTGCAGGTAATTTATCTCTTGCAGGAAAATATATAAAAGAAAAATATCCCTATCTTCTTTTATTCTTTTTTGGATTTTTAATTTTAGCAGGAATTAATTTATTAAAAGTTAGTTCTTCAAATAGTATTGCAGGTTTTAATCTTGCTGATTTTGAAATTGGCCAGATTGCAGACCGTACAATTATTGCAGAAAGAACACTTCCACCAGATGCAGTAGATACAGTTGCTGTTATTAATGGTGAAAAGGTTATAAAAAAAGGTTTTCCAATTACAGAAGAAGGTTATGCAAAGCTTAGAAAAATGTCTTTATCTTCTGTTGTAATTGACTATCGTGCTTTTGCAAATAATCTTTTATATTTGTTTTTAGTTTCTGTTGCCTGGTATCTTTTGTATTCTTTCTTAAAATTTGGAAGAAAAATAAAACTTAGAGAACCTTTGGTACAGGTTATTCTGCTTTTAATTATGTATTCAGTTACTGCATTCAGCAGTCGTTTTTCATTTTTTGCAAGCCCATACTCAATTTGTATTCTTATTCCAATTGGCTTATGTGTTATGCTTATTACCATTTTGTATGGTGAACTTTCGGCAATTCTATTTGCATTTATTTCGGCCCTCTCAATTATAGTGGCTTGCGGTTGGGTTTTACCACCAGCCTTGTTTGTTCTTGCATCTTCTTTATGTACAGTTTCAATTGTAAGAAAAATTGAACGTCGTCTTGATCTGGTTTTTGCTTCTATTATTCTTTCGATTTTTGATGTAATAATGATGTTCTTCCTTATTATCATCTTTAATGAAAACCTGGCAGATAAAGGTTCTATTCTTGTAGGAATTTTCTTAAACGGCTTCCTTTCTGGAATTTTAACTTTAGGTTTCTTAACTCCTCTGGAATTTATGTTGAATTCAGCTTCTGTGTTCCGTCTTATGGACTTAAGCGACTTGAACAATCCTTTAATGCAGAAAATGCTTATTACTGCCAGCGGTACTTACAATCATTCTCTTATGGTTGCACAGCTTGCCGAAACAGCCTGCCGTGAAATTGGTGCAAATCCTCTTATTGCAAGAGTTGGTGCTTACTATCACGACATTGGAAAAATTGACCAGAGTGAATACTTTGTAGAAAATCAGAAAGGTCAGAATAAACATGATGATATAAATCCTTCTTTAAGTGCTTCCATTATTAAAAGCCATGTAAAGAAAGGCGTGGAAAAAGCCAGAGAAATGCATCTTCCACAGGTTATTGTTGATGTAGTTTCGGAACATCATGGTAACAGTGTAATTGCATACTTTTATAACGAAGCAAAAGAAAAGGATCCTACAGTTGCACCAGAAGATTTTTCTTACCCAGGAAATCCACCTTCTACAAAAGAATCTGCAGTTGTTATGCTGGCAGATACAGTAGAAGCTGCCTGCAGAACTTTGGAAAATCCTTCTGTTTCAAGACTGGAAAAATTTATTACTCAACTGGTAAATGGAAAAGTAGAACATAATCAGCTGGATAATTGTGATTTAACTTTTACAGATATTACAAAAATCAAACAGGCTTTTGTTCAGATTCTTGTAGGTTATTATCACAGCCGCATTGAATATCCAGACCAGCAGGATCCAGATAAAAAAGACAAAGATAAGGATGAAAAATAAATGAACAGAATTTTAATAGATTTTAATGAAGATGTTGAAATTCCTGGCTGGGCAGAGGCTATTGAACCTTTTATGCAGAAGGTTTTACAGGAGCTGAATTTTGACCAGCAGGAAGTATCTGTTCTTTTTTGTAAGGACCCATATATTCAGCAATTAAACAGGGAATACCGTAACATAGATGCCCCTACAGATGTTTTATCTTTTGAAAACGATGATGTTTATGAAGATGAAGAAGGTAAGTGGAAATGTGTTGGCGATATTGCCATTAGTTTAGATACATTACCGGTAAACAGTGAATATTTTGAAGTAGATATGAACAGCGAGTTTAAAAGACTTTTAGTTCACGGACTTCTTCATTTAAACGGCATGGATCATGGAGAAGAACACATAGAAAAAGGTGTGGCTCCCCAGTGCGAAATGCTTGTTTTGCAGGAACAACTTTTAGAAAAATTAAAGGATGAAATTATTATAAAATGAGTTTTTTTAGCAGAAAAAAGAAAACTGAACCAAAAATAGAAGATATCGATAATATACAACAGGAAATATTAAAAGAAGAAAAAGAAGACATGATTCACGGGGTAGAAGGTCTTTCTGAAACTTCTGTAAAAGAAGTAATGGTACCTCGTATTGATGTTGATTTTATTGCTTCTGATACACCTACAAATGAGCTTTTGAAAAAGATTATTGCCAGTGGACATTCCAGATTCCCTGTATATTCAGATTCAATTGATAATGTTATTGGTGTTTTATATGTAAAAGATTTGTTAAAATGTTTTTCTGAAAATCAGGTTATAGATTTAACTAAGGTAATTAGAAAACCATATTTTGTTCCGGAAAGCAAAAGAATAGACAGCTTACTGGCAGAATTTAAAAGACATCATCTTCATATTGCTCTTGCAATTGATGAATATGGTGGCATTTCTGGTATTGTCACAATGGAAGATATTATTGAAGAAATTGTTGGTGATATTCAGGATGAATTTGATAAAGAACGAGAAGACATTATTACCGTAAATGAAAATGTATGGTTATGTGATGCTCGCATAGATCTTGATGATTTAAACGAAACTATTGAGGCTGAATTTCCTAATGAAGATTTCGATTCTCTGGGTGGATTTGTATTCGACATCTTTGGAAAAGTTCCTGTAAAATATGAAAAAGCAAGTTGGAATAACTACGACTTTATTGTACAGGATATGGAAGGCCACAGAATTAATGTGATTAAAGTTATTCGGAATGTAAAGGAAGGGGAAACTGATGAATAATAAGAAGCCATTTATTGCCATTTTATGTGTTTTTTTAGCATGTAACCTGATGTTTGCACAATCAACAAAAACTGTTATAGAAAAATATAACATGGGTGAACAAGCTCAACAGGAAGAAAACTTCTATCTTGCACAGCAGTATTATCTGGAAGTGGTGGCAATAAATCCTGCTTATTCTCAGGCCTGGTATAAACTGGCTGAATGTTCTTATAAACTTGGTGAATTTGAACTTGCACAAAATTATCTTGTAAGTGCAGAAAAATATGAACCTTCTAATTCCCAGTATTTAAATTTAAAAGGTAAAATCTATGTTTCTTTGGGAAAACTCACAGAAGCAAAAACTCTTTTTAATGACATTCTAAAAAAATATCCTAATGATGTAGAAGCCCACTTTGGTCTTGCAGAAATTGAACTTTACGAAGGCCGCTATTCTGGGGCAGAAAAACAATATAACGAAGCTTTAAAACGTCAGAGTAATAATAGAAATGCTTTGTTAGCTTTGTCACTTATAAATGCAGAACGCAGTAAATTTACAGAAGCAGAAAAATATTTAAAACAGGCTCTTAATTATTTTTCGGGAGATCCAGAAGTACATTATCTGGCTGCAGTTGTTTATTCCATGAAAGGTGATTACAAACAGGCAGAAAATCAGGCAAGAATTTCTGTAGAAATAAATGGAAATCTGGAAAAATCATATGAACTTTTGACTACTGTTTTATACAAACAGGGAAAATATTCAGAAGTTCTTGATTTAAGTGACTTTTTAATCAGTAAAAACAGAAGAAATGCTACTGCCTGGTATTTAAAAGGAATTGCTTATTCAAAACTTGGAAAAACTGCAGAAGCTATAAATGTATGGTCTACAGGTTTAAACAACCAGCCTCAAGATGAAATTATGCGCATGGCAATGGAACTGGAAATTCGTGAACTTCTTACTGTAGAAGACAGAAAAAGAGCTTTGTGGTCAAAATTCCATGTTGATAATGCCAAACAGTATAATACCCGTTATGATGGGGCTGGAGCTGTTTATGAATACCAGAGAGCTTTGCTTTTGGATCCTATGAATTATGAAGCAAGAAAAGCTTATGCAGATATTATTGAATTAAACGGCATGTATGAACTTTATCTGGATCAGTTAAACTTTATAAAAGCTCATAACATAAGTTCATTAAAAGGTAAAAGTCTTACAGATTTAACAGATAAAATTGAAGCTTATGAAAGTCTTCTTTCTCAGACTTTGGCAAAAAAATGGAATGTAGAACCATTTTATCTTGATAAAACAAGATGGAATATTGCAATTTTCTATGAAGATAATACTTCCAGCTTTATTCATGCAGATACAAACAATCTTGCAGCTCGTGCCTGTGCAGATATTTTTTCTGGAATTGCAATTACAAGTGTAAAAACTCAGGTTACTCCTGTTTCCGGTTATGGAGAAGCATTTAAAAATGCAAGAATAAATAATTATGATTATTTTATTATTGTGTCTTTAAGCGAAGGTCAGAATGATTTAACTTTAAGTTCAACAATTTACAATGGTAGAACTGGACTGGAAATTGAAAAGAATAATTTCTATTCAACAGGTAACAACCGTTTTTCAACAGTATTGCGCCGCTTTAGAAAATCTGTTTTAGACAAGCTTACTGTTCGTGGAAAAATTCTTGCCCGTAATGGTAAAACTGTTCTTGTAGATTTAGGAAAAAGTGAAAACATTGTAAAAGATGCAGAATTCCATATTGTAAAAAAAGGTGCAATTCAGACTTCAGACAATTCTTTTGGTCTTTTCTATAATCAGAGCGATTTGTATGGAACTTTAAGAATTACAAATCCTGGTGAAGAAGTTTCTGAAGGTGTAATTGAAAATCTTGGATTCTACGACAGAATTAATATTGAAGATGAAGTTATATTAATCAGTTTGCCTTCAAAAAATACAAATCAGGCTGCTGCAATTGATAATGTTCCTGCAGCAGACGAAAACGGTAACACTGTTGTAAAATCTGAAATTAAAGGGCAGTCACTTATTAATGATATTAAAAAGACTGTAGAAAAACCTTCTGTTTTGGAATTGCTTAGAAATATTTACTAATAAAAAATTAATCTTCAGAAATAGACAATTCAAGTAAAGAAGCATTTATCCATCTTTTAGTCTGTAAAGGATAGTCAAAAACCTGAATAAATGCTTTTACTGCTTCTTCATAATTTCCAAGATAATATTCAGTTTCTCCAATATAAAAATAAGCACGGTTCATAACATCTTTATTAATGTTTCTGTGAACCAGCATTTTTAACTGAGAATTAGCTTCTGTATATTTTTCCTGAACAAAGGTATTTTTTAAAATTTCAAAAAGAATATATTCATCGCCACCATCTGGTGAAATTAAATCATCTTCAAAAAAATAAGGGAGCAAAACTTCTTTTTTGTTTGTTACCGAAGCAGCAAAACTTTTTGTGGAATCTACTGTATTTGTAGAAACTTTAGAGGCTTTTTTTTCTGAAGAAAGAATGTCCAGATATGGCAGTGGAGTTTCTCTCATAGTTCCTTCTTCGTAAAGCTTTTCTTCCTTTTCTTTTTTTAAATCATTATCGTTTGTTTTTTGTAAAGGCAGGTGAACGCCATTTACAGTACTGTTCATAGAAATAAGAACTATATCGTAAGGTTTGTCTGTGTAAGAAATTACTGAATAAAAATAATCTTTATAATCTTTTACTGAATCTGTATAACTGCTTGTGTCTGCTGGAAGTACCACCAATGGCATAAGCTGAGTAATCTGTTTATATGAAGTTATTGGTTTATTGCTTCTGTAAAGATAAAGCTTTGTAATAGGAGAATCTGGATTTTCTGGTAAAGTCCATGTAATGTTTATTTTAGTTCCTTTTCCAGCCGAAGCCTGAAGATTCTGAATAATAGGTTTTTCGGCCCATAATGCAGCGGCAGTAAAAAGTGTACAAATCAGTAAAATAAATTTCTTCATATTTAAATAATAAAGTCCTGTATTTCATTTGTCAATCATTGTAAAAATGTGATTTTCTTGTTATTTTATAAAGTATGTTAGAAGAAGTAAAATTTCCAATTGAACAATTAAAAGAAGATATTCAGAATGTTTGGGGGCGTCTTTGACTCTGCCAGCATAGACAAATCAATTAAAGAAAAAGAAAAACTTACAGAAGAACCAGGCTTTTGGGATGATCATGAAACTGCTGAAAAAGTTATGTCACAAATCAGAAAACTTAAAAGCAGAGTTGAGCCTTGGAGAAAACTTCTGGCAGACATGGATGATATAGATGCTATGTTTGAACTTGCTTCTGAATCTGGTGACCAGAGCGATGAAGATGAAGTTCGTACAATGTATGATGCAGCTAAAGCTAGTTTTGAAAAATTAAATATATTAAATCTTCTTTCTGGGGAAGTAGACCAGAATGATGCATATCTTACAGTTCATGCAGGAGCTGGTGGTACAGAAGCCTGTGACTGGGTTTATATGCTTAGCCGCATGTATTTAAGATGGGCAGAACGACACGGTTATAAAACAGAAATAATGGATGAACTTGAAGCAGAAGGTGGGTTAAAATCCATAACTATTCAGGTTTCAGGAGATTTTGTTTACGGATATTTAAAAGGCGAAGGTGGAATACATCGTCTTGTGCGCATTTCTCCTTTTGATGCAAATGCCCGCCGTCATACAAGTTTTGCTTCTGTATATGTATATCCTGTTCTTGATGACACAATTGAAGTTGATATTAAGCCAGAAGATCTTCGTGTAGATACTTACCGCGCTGGTGGTAAAGGTGGACAGCATGTTAATAAAACTGACTCTGCTGTTCGTTTTACACATATTCCAACAGGAATTGTTGTTGCATGTCAGACAGAGCGAAGCCAGATTATGAACCGACAGTCTTGTATGAATATGCTTAAAGCTCGCCTTTATGAATATTATAGAGAACAGAAGGAAAAAGAAAATTCTAAATTTGCTGCAGAAAAAAAAGATATTTCTTTTGGCAGCCAGATTCGTTCTTATGTTTTCTGTCCTTATACAATGGTAAAAGATCACAGAACAAAATTCTCTGTTGGTAATATTCAGGGAGTTATGGACGGCGATCTTGATGAATTTATGAATTCATATTTAGTTGCTAAATGGAAAGGCCTTCCAATGGATGGTTCACCAGATGATGAAGAAGTTTAGCCAACTAATAATACTTCTTTTATTATTCTCTAATAGCAGCCTGCTTTTTGCCGGTGACTGGATTGTTGCAGCCAGACAATTCTCATATCCTAAAAAGCAGGATAGTGCTTTAACTCGTGGACTTGCCCAAACAATTCCTGAAAAAGTTTTGGATCAGGTTTTACAGTATTCATCCAGAGAAATTCTTTCTGATGAAAAAAATCAGCGTAAACTTTATGAATTAAAAAATCAAAGAACCTCACTTTTTTTGCAGCTTTCGGCACAGGTTCAGTTAAGAGATGCCTTGGTTTTAACTGTAACAGATGAAAAAACTCTGGAAAAAAAGATTACAGAAGCAGAATTAAAACTGGCTGAAATTAAAGCAAAAATAGACCAGAATCTGGAAACTCAAAAAGAGATTTTGAATCATACTTATGTGGAGCCGGAAAAAGAAACTGATTTTTTAACTAAGGCTTTTACAAAACCTGAAAATACTGCACTTATAGAAAATATTGCACTTTATAAAAACGATTCTTCTGTTTTATATGAGTTTGAAGAGAAAAACAAAGATTTACCACTGAACTCTGAAGCTGTTGAAAAAGAACTTGTTTCAAAAGGAATTAAAGGGTTTATTTCGGGAAATATAAATGTTTATTCACAGTATATTACAGTAACATTAGAGTTGCATTCTTATCCTGGAGCCAGTTCCTTAATTACTCTAAAGGAATATGGGAATCTGGATGATATAGACACAATTGCCTTTAATCTTGCTTCGGAATTAGGACCTGCTATTACAAATGCTCTTCCTGCCGTTTTATATATAAAAGGACTTTCTGAAAATATTCAGGTTTATATAGATAACAAACTTGTTTCAGAAAATGTAGAAAAATATTCTGTTCCTGCTGGAGTTCATACTCTTGAATTTACAGGAAAAGAATATAAATCAGCAGGTACTTCTTATTATTTTGAAGGAAATAAAAATTACACGATTGATGTTAATTTGGAAAAACTGGAACCAAAAAATATAAGCATAAAACCTTTGTCCCCTGTGATTGGCAGTTTTTATGCAAATGGTGTGCAGGCACAAACAGTGGAAGAAGAAACTGTTTTATCTATAAATGGAAATTCAGTTCTTGGTCAGTTTATTACTCAAGACAATGCTGTTACTTTTTATTATATTGCCGAAGAAAATCTGAATAACGGGCAGACATATTCTGTTGCCATTAAAGATTTTGACACAGGCTCTTACATTGAAAAACGCCGTCGATGGATGTATACTTCTTATAGCGTTTTAGTTTCTTCTTTAATACCTGCATTTTTCTGCCAGGGACAGGCAAACAGTTATATTGCAGCTGGAAATGCCGGATTTTTAAAAACAGAAAAAGATATTCAAACTGCAAATGGCTGGATTACTGCCTCAAATGTTGCGACAGGAGTTTCTGTAGGTTGTGGAATCTGGTTTGTTTATGAATTAATTCGCTATTTATATGCCGCAAATAAAGTGCTTCCAGTTGAAGCAAAATAAATAAGTTGGAGTAAAAAATGAAACAGTCTTTTGGTGCAAAATTAAAATCACTTTTTTCGAAAAACAAAGGAAACGACGATTTTTATGAAGAATTAACAGATATTCTTGTAGAAGGTGATATTGGTGCAAAGACCGCATTCCAGCTGGTAGATGAATTGGAAAGCATTTGTAAAAAAAATAAAATCACAGAAGAAAATGAAATTATAAATGAACTTAAAAAACTTCTTCTTGAGTCTGTAAAACAGGTAGAATTAAAACCAGAAGAAGGAAAAGTGAATGTTTGGATGGTTCTTGGGGTAAACGGAGTTGGTAAAACTACCAGCGTTGCAAAAATGGCTTTGTGGTTCAAAAATCATGGAACAGAAAATCTTGTTCTTGCCAGTGCCGACACTTTCCGTGCCGCTGCAATTGAACAGCTTGCAATGCATGGTGAAAAAACTGGGGTTCGTGTTGTAAGTCACCAGCATGGTTCAGATCCAAGTGCAGTTGTTTTTGATGCCGCAGACGCTGTTATTTCAAAAGGTGAAGGACTTGTTATTGCAGATACTGCAGGCCGTCTTCACAATAAAGAAAACCTTGTAAGAGAATTACAGAAAATTGACCGAACCTGTACTTTAAAAGCCAGCGAAGGTTGTTATAAAAAAATTATTGTTATTGATGCAACTACAGGTCAGAATGCTTTGCGACAGGCAGAAGTGTTTAATGAAGCAGTTGGAGTAGATGCAGTTATTATGACAAAATACGATTCCACAGCAAAAGGTGGATGTGCAGTTTCTATTGGTCGGGAATTAAACATTCCAATTGCATTTGTTTGTACCGGTGAAAAATATGCAGACATTAAACCTTTTGATGCAGAAACTTATATAAATGATTTCCTTGGATTGTAATTTATTGAAAAAAGTTTTTCTTTTTTTAATCATTCTTTTATGTGTATCCTGTTCTCGTAAAAAAACTGAAGAAGAAGCTGTTGTCAGTGAAGGTGAAAATACACTTTATGAAGATTTCTATTGCCCCGATTATGATGATGCTGCCTGGGTTGAATCAATTGTAGAACAAACTTTTGAAGAAATTGCCGCCTTGCAGATTGATGAGCTGATGGAAATTGAAAGCATTATAAAATCTCCTTATTCTGTTAGTTCAAATGAAGTTGAGTTTGTGGAAAAAAGATTTGCAGATACAAACCGTCGTCTAAAAGCAATGGAATATGGAGAAGAGGTTTTTATTCCTGTTGAAAAAAGCAATGAATTAATTTTTATAAATAAATATATAAATCATGTTGTAAGAGATTTTTATAACACAGATTATAAACTGTATAAAAAAGAAATCTGGGATATGAGTCAGCAGGGAAGTGAAAAAAAGGTTCTTACCCAGGAATTTTTTTACGGAGAAGGAAATAAACCTATAAGACAAATCAATACATCAGAAGGGAAAAAAGCAGAATATTACTGGCAGTTTGATGATAAAGGCCGTGTAACTTTAGAACAGGAAACTATTTTGGAAAAAGGCATTTATACTTCCAAAACTCAAATTTACACTTTTAATGCTGATGATGAAATTCCTGCAAATTATGAATATTGGGAAAATAATGAAATTAAGATAAAAACTATTTATAGTGATAAAACTCATTATACAAATCAGGTTTTCTTTGAAGAAGATTTTTCTGTAATTACAGAATATGAAAACGGTGAAAAAAAGAAAGAAACCTATATTCAGGATAATGAAGTTGTTAGGGAAAGGGAGTATTAATCAATGGAAAAAAAATCCTGGTTAAACAATATAAAATGGATATTCTCAGTTTCTAACAGATTTGCCCGAGTAGACAGAAAAGGAAAATCTGCTGCAACTTCTGTGCTGGCAACTTTGGGAATCTGTTTTGGTGTAATGACTCTTATTGTAGTCATGAGCGTTATGAACGGATTTCAAATGAGTTTTATAGACAGCATTCTGGAGCTTTCTTCCTATCATATTCAGGCAAAAGAAAATGATTCAAACTGTGACTATTCAAAACTCCAGCAATTTTGTAAAGAAAATAAAAATATCCTTACTGTAAGTCCTTATTATGAAGCCCAGACTCTTATGACAAGTGAGTATAATAAAGAAAGTGCTGCCATAATTAGAGCCGTAGATCCCATGTGTTATATTGATGATGACGGATTTTTCTATCAGATGAAAATGCGAAGAGGTTCATTTGATTTGTTTGAAGAAAATTCCATTGTTATGGGGTCTACTTTAGCCAGAAATCTTGGAGTTACAGTAGGCGATGTTGTTAATCTTTTTGTTTTAAGCGGATCAGATGATGTTTCTTTATTTTCAGATGACAGAACATTTACAGTAACTGGCATTTTTACCTGTGGTTATGCGGAAATTAATTCTTCTTTCTGTTATATCAATATTCGGGAAGGTGAAAAATATTTTGGCAATGCAGCAAATATCACTTATGGTATAAAGCTTACTGATAAAGAAAAAGACAGTCTTGTTATATCCCAATTAAAGAAAGCTTTTTCAGAATATAGTTTTACTTCCTGGCGGGAATATAATAAATCTTTTTATGGAACATTAAGAATTGAAAAAAACATGCTTATGCTGCTGGTTGCCCTTATATTTGTGGTTGTTGGAATTAATATTTATAATGGTATGCGCCGTCTTGTTTTTGAACGCAGAAGTGAAATTGCCATACTTTCGGCAATGGGGGCGGGAAACTCTCAAATTCAATCTATTTTTGTTTCCCGCGGATTTATAACAGGATTTGTAGGTGCTGTTTCTGGTGTTATTTTAGGACTTTTAATAAGCATAAATATGAGTTTTGTGTTTGAATTTGTTTCTTCAATAATGTTCTGGCTGCAATATTGTGTTACCAGTATATTTTCTCCTGAAAACCTTATATATGTTCAGGAAAACTCAACTTATTCTTTATATGCCAGCATTCCTGCAAGAGTATATTATAAAGAAGTTGTATTCATCTTTTTATTTGGTCTGGCATCTCCACTTTTTGCTTCTTGGGGAGCTAGTAAAGCAGTTTTAAAAATGACAATTGCGGAGGTATTACACCATGAGTAATATAATTGAAATAAAAAATCTTGAAAAAACATACGAAACAGACAGTGAAAAGCTGACCATTTTGAAAAATGCAGACCTTATTGTTAAAGAAGGTACAAAGATTGTTATTACTGGTGAAAGTGGTAGTGGAAAAAGTACCCTCCTGAATATTATTGGCGGCATAGACACTATTACAAGTGGTTCTGTAATGGCTGGAAAATGGAAACTGGAAGAACTTAATGAAAATCAGATGTCGGAATATCGTTCCAAATTTTTAGGACTAATATTTCAGTTTCATTATTTATTAAAAGATTTTACTGCTTTAGAAAATGTTTATCTTCCAGCTTACATGGCGGGAATGCCAAAAAAAACTGCCATGGAAAAAGCGGCACAGCTTTTACAAGATGTTGGCGTATATGAAAGAAAAGAACATCTTCCATCTCAACTTTCAGGTGGTGAACGCCAGAGAGTTGCAGTTGCCCGTTCTTTAATAAACGATCCTCAATTAATTTTAGCAGATGAACCAACTGGTAATCTGGACAGAACAAATGCTTCATTAATTGGGGACATTTTGTTCAGCATGGTAGAAAAATATAATAAAACTTTACTGCTTGTAACCCACGATTTGTCTCTGGCTTCTTTAGGTGACATTCGCTACACAATTGCAGATTGCAAAATAAAGGAATTAAAGTAATGACACTTGGCTCATCTTTTTTATTAGCTAAAAGTCTCATTTTTCCAAAGGCAGAAAAGAAAAGTTCCGCAAGAAGAAGCTTGTGGGGAGCACTTTTGTGCATTGGTTTAAGTATTATTCCTTTAATTGTTGTTATTTCAATTACCAACGGCATGATTGAAGGAATGACAGAACGAATTATAGGACTTGCTTCAAGTCATGTGCAGGCATTTGTTGCTCAAAACATAGATGAAACAAAGACATTAGAGGGCCTTAATTCTTTTGCATCTTTATTGCAGGAAGGAAATCCTGAAGTCATTAGTGTGTATCCAGAAGTAAATATTTCGGCACTTGCAACTGCAAATAATTATAAAACCGGCATTCAGATTCGCGGAATGAAAGATGATATTTTTGAAACAAATCATTATTTCAAAAAACTTTTTGAAGTTCAGGAAGGAAGTCTTTCAGAATTTGGAGCAAATAATGTAGTTATGGGCAGTAAAATTGCCCAGCTTTTGGGACTTCATAGTGGAGACACTTTCAGAGTAATTACTACACGAACTGTGAATGGAATGGTGGCTCCAAAACTTACTTCTTTTAAGGTATGTGCAATTATTTCTTCAGGGTATCAGGAATTAGATGCTTTATGGTGTTTCATCCCGATTCAGACTGCATATAAATCCTTATCTATGGATAATGCAAAATATACAATTATGCTGGAAACCAAAGATGCTTTTTCGCCAGAAGTTGTAAAACTCCAGAAAAATCTTCAGTCAAAGCATGGACGCATAGCAAACTTTTATCGCTGGGATAAAATACATCAGTCAGAGTTTGAAAGTTTTTCTTCTACAAAAGTGCTGCTGATTTTTATAATGATGCTTATTGTTCTTGTTGCTTCCATAAATATTTCTTCTGCAATAATTATGCTTGTTATTGAACGGCAAAAAGAGATTGCCATTCTTAAAAGTTTAGGGGCAACTCCAACTGGTATTACTCTGGCATTTTTGCTGACTGCAGCGGCATGTGGGGCAGGTGGTTTAATTATTGGGCTTCCAATTGGTCTTTTACTTTCAGTGAATGCAAATGCGCTTATAAAATTTATAGAAAATGCTGTAAATGCGGTGGCAAAAATCGGCTGGTTAATAAGTGGAACTCCAGTAGATCAGATAACAAAAATCACTTTTATGGATCCGGCTTATTATCTGCAGAATATTCCTGTAAATATTCCATACAATCAGGTTTTGTTAATTGCTGTAAGCACACTTTTACTTTCAATTTTAGTTTCTTTAATTCCTTCCATAAAAGCTGGTAAAGAAAAACCTTTAGATATTTTAAGAAAGGGATAATTACTCAAAATAATTCATGGAATTTCTCCTAACTTCGCGTGTGGATTTTGGCCCATTTTGCCGATAATTAAGTGTTGAATTTTCTAAAATTTCAGCAAGAAATTATTGAAAAACTCATTTGGAGTAAGCATGAAAAATCTTTCACCCAGAGCAAAACAAATTGTTTCAATTTACGCTCAAGATGAAGCACGTAAGTTAGGCAGCCGACAGTTATTACCTGAACACATTATATTGGCAATTTTAAAGTCTCACGAAGGTATTGGATATAATATTTTCCAAAAGCTTCTTCTTGAACCAAAAGAATTGCAGACTTTTCTGGAAAAGTTTTTTGACAGTGAACCAAAAATGCCAACTTTAGACACAATTCAGCCAAGCCGCCGTTACAGACAGATGCTGGATATTGCAGATATTGAAAGTAATGCTCTTCATAATGAATATATAGGTACAGAACATCTGCTTTTAGCCGCTATCAGAGAAGAAGGCAGTATTACAGCCCGTTTCTTTGCAGGCGCAGATTATTCCATTATGGATGCTCGTTTTATTGTAATGGAACTTCAGGAAGCAAATCATTCTTCTACAAAAGACGACAGAACTGACAGTCTTGTTGCAAATGTTTTCAGAAGTCTTTTGGAAAATGATTCTTCTCAGACAATTTTTTCTGCTTTTGATGAAAAAAAGAATAAAGCTCCAGTAGATAAATCTAAACCTCAAAACAAAACTCCTGTATTAGATGAATATTCCCGTGATCTTACAAAAATGGCCAGGGAAGGTAAATGTGATGCAGTAATTGGTCGTGAAAAAGAAATTCATAGACTTATTCAGATTTTATCTCGCA
The DNA here is from genome assembly GCA_024402655.1 of Treponema sp. Taxonomy (GTDB): domain Bacteria; phylum Spirochaetota; class Spirochaetia; order Treponematales; family Treponemataceae; genus Treponema_D. The sequence goes on from JAKSTH010000001.1 coordinate 23,267, forward strand.
GAACAAAAAATAATCCGGTTTTAACTGGAGAACCTGGAGTTGGTAAAACTGCAATAGTCGAAGGTCTTGCTCAGAGAATCAGTGCAGGAAATGTTCCGTTTGATTTACTTAAAAAAAGAATTCTTTCCCTTGATTTAACTGCTGTAGTTGCAGGAACAAAATATCGTGGTGAATTTGAAGAGCGAATGAAAAAGCTTTTAAATGAGTTGCAGGAAAACAAAGATGTAATTCTTTTCATAGATGAACTTCATACAATTATAGGTGCTGGTGGAAATGAAGGCACAATGGATGCTTCAAATATTATGAAACCTGCACTTTCCCGCGGTGAAATTCAGATTATTGGTGCTACAACTACAAAAGAATATACAAAGCATATTGAAAAAGATCTTGCTTTGGAACGACGTTTTCAGGTTATAAAAGTTGAAGAACCTAGCATTGAAGAAACACAGCAGATTCTGGAAGGAATAAAAGATAAATATGAACAGTATCATCATGTTTTATATTCTAAGGATGTTATTCCAAGCGTAATTAAACTTTCTAAACGTTACATTCCAGAAAAAGTTTTGCCAGATAAAGCAATTGATATTATGGACGAAGCTGGAGCTGCTAAAAAGATTCTTGAACAGGAAAAACCTTCTGAACTTGCAGAACTTGAAAAAAGAAAACTGGAACTGGAAGAAGAAAAATATCAGCTTATTCAGAATCAGGATTATGAAAATGCTGCAGTTATTCGTGATAAAGTTATAGATTTAAAACGGAAACTCAATCTTTATACAGACTTGTGGGAAAAAAACAGTGGAAATCCTACAAAAGTTGTAACAAGAAATGATATTGAAAATATTATCAGCGAAATGACTGGTATTCCTGTAGAACAAATGAGTGAATCAGAAACTATGCGTGTTGTTCACATGGAAGAAGAATTGCACAGTACAGTTATTGGTCAGGAAAATGCAGTAAGTGTAATTTCTGGTGCAATTAGAAGAAGCCGTGCTGGTATTAGTTCTCCAAAACATCCTCTTGGTTCATTCATTTTCCTTGGACCTACAGGTGTTGGAAAAACTCAGCTTGCAAAAGCTCTTGCTAAATATCTTTTTGGATCCGAAGATTCTCTTATTCGCATTGATATGTCTGACTATATGGAAAAACATACAGCCAGCCGCTTAATTGGTGCGCCTCCAGGATACGTTGGTTATGAAGAAGGCGGCATTTTAACAGAAAAAGTAAGACATAAACCTTATTCTGTTGTGCTTTTAGATGAAATTGAAAAAGCTCATCCTGATATTTTTAATCTTCTTTTGCAGCTGCTTGAAGAAGGTGAATTAAGCGATAATCTTGGTCACACAGTAAACTTTAGAAATACTGTTGTTATTATGACAAGTAACGCAGGTGCAAGACAGATTACAAATGCCGGAAGAGTTGGATTTGGTCTTTCTTCCAGTGATTCAGTTTTGCCTTATGAAGAAATTAAATCCAGTGCTTTAAATGAAATGAAAAAGCTTTTAAGCCCTGAATTAATTAATCGTATTGATGATGTAATTGTTTTTGATGCTCTTTCTAAAAAAGAAGTTTCAAAAATTCTTGATATTCAGATTGCAGATTTAGCAGAACGATTGAAAGATAAAGAACTTTCTATTTCTATTAAGCCAAAAGCTAAAGAGTATTTAATTGAACACGGTTATAATCCTTCTATGGGTGCCAGACCAATGCGCCGCCTTATCCGTAAAGAAATAGAAGATCCTTTGGCAATGGAAATTCTTACTAAACAGGGCGAAAACTTTGATGAAGTAAGTGTTGAATGTCCTAAAGGTGATAAACTTGTTATTAAATTGATTAATCAGAAAATACCAGTAAAAAAGGAAACCGTAGCAGTTCGTTAGTCAGGTGATAAAATGAAAAAAATATTTAGTTTTATAGCAGCTTTTTTAATTTGTATAAGTGCCTTTTCTCAGGATATGAATATTGGACTTTTAAATGGTCCAAGCTGTATTCCTTGTGCAGCTCTTATAGAAAATACAACAAAAATTGATGAAACTGCTGTAAACTATCAGATTTTTGCTTCACCACAAGATTTGCTACCTAAAATGATTAAGAAAGAAATTGATATTGGATTTATGCCTGTAAATGTTGCTGCAAAAAGTTATTCTGCTACAAAACAGCAGATAATTTGTGTTGCAGTAACAGGAGAAGGTAATCTTGCACTTATTTCTTCTGATTCGAAAGTTAATGATTTAAAAAAATTAAAAGGTAAAACTGTTTATGTTGCAGGACAAGGAGCTACTCCAGAATACATTACAAGATATCTTCTTGAAAAAGCTGACATACCTGTAGATTCAAAAGACGGCGTAACTTTGAATTTTTCTATTCCTACAAATCAGCTAGTTCCACAGTTTATTGCAGGTAAAATTGAAAATGTAATATTACCTGAACCTTTTATTACTATTCTTGAACAGAATTACAAAAAGAAGATTTCTAAAATAGATTTACAGGAAAATGGATGGAAGCAGTATTATATTCAAAACTATCCAATGACTGTAATGGTTGTAAGAAAAGAGTTTGCAGAAGAGAATCCTCATCTTTTAAAAAGTTTCATTGCAGAATATGAAAACGCTTTGACATGGACATTACAGAATCCTGAAATTGCTGCAGAAATATGCGAACGGGTAAATTTAGGATTAAAAAAAGAAGTGGTACAGCAGTCTATTCCAAAAGCAAATTATGTATATATTCCTGCTTCAAAAGGAAAAATGATTATAGAAAGTTTGCTGGGTGTAATTATGGATTCCGACACTTCTTTCTTAAATGGAATTTTACCTGATCAGGGTTTTTATTATAAAAATGAATAAAAACAGTATAAAAAAATATTCAGCATTCATACTTTCCCTTGGCACAATATTAATTCTATGGGAAATTGTGTCTTTAATTATTTGTTCACCATTAATTTTACCTTCCCCATATTCAGTTTTAAAAGAAGCATTTGGTCTTATACAAAACAGTAGCTTTTGGTTTCATTTTTTTAATACATTAATACGAGTTTTTGTTTCATTTGTAATTTCTATAACACTGGGACTTTTTCTTGGAATAATATGTGGAAAATCTGAATTCTGTAAATATTTTATTGAACTTCCACTTTCTATATTCAGAACAACTCCGGTAATAGCAATCATCCTAATCAGTTTATACTGGCTTTCTTCTAACACGCTCCCGGTTTTTATAAGTATATTAATGAATCTTCCTATAACAATTACTGCAGTGTCCCAAGGTTTTTCAAATGTAAAACAACAGCAGAATAATATGGCCCAGTTATATCATTTTTCTTCTATGCAAAAATTATTATATATACAACTTCCTGCATGTTTTAGTAATTATAAGGCAGCCTGCATTTCCTGTTTTGGTTTATGCTGGAAAGTAATTGTAGCAGGGGAAGTTTTATGTCTTCCTAAATACGGTTTAGGTTCAATAATGCAGCTTCAGCAGGTTCATTTAGAAACGGCCAGTGTTATAGCCATTACTTTTTTAATGGTGATGTGCAGCTGGTTCTTAGAAAAAATCTTAATAAAAGCAGCTGGTAATTTATGGAAAAATTAGTTTTAAATATAGAGCAGATTACCGTTATTGCAGAAAATAAAACCTTATTCAAAGATTTTTCCCTTTCATTAAAAAGTGGGGAAATAAAGGGTCTTTATGCTCCAACAGGAAGCGGTAAATCAACATTATTGAATATTGCAGCTGGTCTTCCTTTTGAAAAAGAGATTAATATTCAAGGAAACATAAACAGAATTGAAAACTGTAATACAGGCTATGTCTTTCAAAATCCAGTTTTACTGGAAAATCAGACTGTAGAAAAAAATATTTTAGTTTCTATGAACGCAGCAAAAAAGCAAGATAAAAATATATCTTTGCTGTGCAGCAAAATTTTAGAAAAAATGGACCTGGCAGACAAAGCTAAAACTCCTGTAAAAAAACTTAGTGGGGGAGAAAAACAAAGAGTTTGTATTGCAAGAAGCATTGCCGAAAAAAAAGATTTATTATTGCTGGATGAACCTTTTTCTAATCAGGATGCAGCGCATACTCAAAAAATAATGGAAATTATAAAAAATTATGTGGTAGAAAATCATACCGCAGTATTATTTGTAAGTCACAATCTTGAACAGATTAAACAGCTATGTTCCAGCTATATAACAGTGGAGCAATTTGTAAATGTGAAAACTGAATTTGTTAAAAATGAGTAAATGAATTATAATTATATTTTACAATAAAGAGGTACTTATGATTAAAGAATTTCTTCCATACGAAATAGTTCGTAATGATGCATTAAAACTTGCTGCTCAGATTTATAAAGATGGATTTATTCCAGATGTAATTTACTGCTCTTTGCGTGGCGGTGCTTACATGGCAAATGTAATCAGTGAGTATTTTAAAATTCTCTCTAAAATTGAAAAATTCCACCCTGTTTTATATGCTGGGGTAGTTGCCAGATCTTATTCAGACATAGCTCAACATACAAAAGTATTTATTGACGGTTGGACATATCCTCCTGAAAATTTAAGACCAGGCGACAAAATTCTTTTAATAGACGATATTTTTGACTCTGGTAGAACAATTAACTGTCTTGTAGAAACCTTAATGAATTCACGGGGACTTCCAAGAGAAGATATTAAAGTTGTTGTACACGATTACAAATATTTTACATATCAGAAAGAACAGCTTCCAATTCAACCAGATTATTACAGCCGTAAATTTGTAATTACAAAACCAGAAGAAAACCGTTGGATTCACTACATGAGCCACGAACTTGTAGGTTTAACAAAAGAAGAATTACAGAAATATTACTACGATGCTGATCCAGAATTAAAAGATGTTCTAGATCCATACTTAGGTTTATAGGTTTTTTATGAAGAAACATTTACTTGCATTTTTTATTATATTATTGATTTCTCTTGGTAATGCTTATGGTCAAATCAGCATTATTAGTCCTGCAGAAGGAAAATGGTGCAATAAACAAATGCTGGTAATTGATACAAATGATACTTCGGAATATTTTTATTCACTTAACGGCGAAGATCCAAAAACTTCGGGCTTTGCTTATGATGGACCTGTTTTAATTGATTTAACTGGCGATGTAACTTTGCGTATTCAAAAGGCAACTGGAAAAGAAGAAAAAGTTATACACTATTTTGTTGATCCACAAAATGGAGAAAACGAATCTTATTCTTATTTTATAAACAGTTTTTATGATACCGGAATAATTAATTACACAGCAGGTTCTACAATTTCCATTCCTTATGATTTATATTATTCCATAGGTTTAGGAAGCGAAAGTTATATTCCTGGAACAGATATTTATCTTTCACAAGATTCTGTTTTTTCACGCTGTCTGCCTTGTGAAATTTACGATCCTGTAAAAAAATCTAAATGGCGTTTTGTAATAAAAGTTTTCCCTCAAAATTACGGAAGTTTCAGTAAATATGAAGTTCCATTTTCTATTACAGACTGGGATACAATCAATTTTGAAGATAAAGATTTAATTTACAAAATTGATGATGAATACTGGGAACTTCCTAAAACTTCCAGAAAACTAGACCGTTCAGTTCCTCATACAATCAGCTGGCAGAGCCTTGCTTATGAAATGGGAAACCCAATTGAATATTTTGAACTTCCAGCAAAACCTGTTCTTACAAAAGAACTTAATTATGATGGAAGCATTATACTTCGTCTGGACGGTAACAGTGAATACAAAATGAGTATTCTTTCTCAGCCAGATAATGAATATCAGGAATTGTTTTATAACATTGGCATAGATACTTTTTATGGTGATTCCATTTCTGGTACTTTAACAGTTGGTGTTTTCTTTAATTCTGTGTTCCAGGGTGAACTGGAATGCAGCTATGAATTAAATAAACGTCCACCAAAAACTCCTGTAATTTCAGCAACAAATAAATCTTTTTATTCCAGAGATGATGTTTCCCTTGTTATTTCAGGTAAAGAAAATTGCGACTTATATTACAGCATAAGCGAGCCATTCTTACTTACAGACAACAGAGAAACTTATAATCCTGAAAGTTCAATTTTTGCAGATGTTCAGATGAAGGATTTTGTAAAAGCAGATTCTTCACAAATAGATTTTAATCTTAAAGCTGAAGGAGAAGGGGCTTGTTATTATGCAATCCGTGCTTATTCAAAAGACGGAGAAAATGTCAGTCAAACAGCAAGTTATTCAGTTGTTATAGATAAATACAATTATTACTATTGCGAAGATGTTTTATCAGATTTGCCAGATGGTACTGCAGACCATCCTTATAATTCATTTAAACAATTCCTGGATGTGGTAAATAAAGGTCGTTTTGCAAAAGTTATGATTAGAGGCCAGATGCATATTCCTTCTGGTAAAAATACATTGCTTTCAAACTGTTATTTTATAAACCAGGAAGATGGTGAAATTATATTTGCAGAAGACAGTTTAATTGAAGTAAAATCTTCCACATTACAAATTGAAGATTTTACAATTCTTCAGGAAAATATTTCTTCTTCTTCAAAAAATAATTCGCTTTTTAAGCTGGAAAATGCAATTTTAGATTTAAATAAATGTCAGATTGGTGCCAGCTTTAGTAAAAATGGAAATCTTGCAGATGCTTTTAATAGTTCGGTTTATATTAAAGATTCAGTAATTGCGGTTTCAGCCGTAAAATATGCTTCTGTAATTTCTGGTTCTAAAACAAATATAAAGGCAGAAAAGTCAATTATTAATGCAACTGCTGCAACATCAGTTATATTTTCAATTAATAATGGTACTGTAAAAGCAAACGAAAATAGTTTTAAAGTAACAGGTCAAATTGGCCGTATTTTTGAATGTTTTGCAGTTACTGGAACTATTACTAAAAATGATTTTAAGTCTGAACTGACAAATAAAAATAGTTCGGTGGCAGTTTATACAGACAAAAAATGTAATATTACAATCTCAGAAAACGAAGATTATGGATTCTAAAATATTATTAGTTGGCTTTGATGAAGCGGGAAGAGGTCCTTTAGCAGGTCCTGTAAGTGCAGCCGCAGTTATTTTGCCAGAAGATTTTCCAGTTGAAATTTTAAACGATTCTAAAAAACTTTCAGAAAAAAAGCGGGATGCAGCAGAAATTATTATAAAAGAAAAAGCCTGCTGGGGCATTGGACTGGTAGACAATTTTATGATTGATAAAATCAATATTTTAGAAGCCAGTATGCTTGCTATGAAACTTGCTTTTGATCAGTTAAATGAAAAACTTCCTGAATGGCTTAAAAATAATAATATTTCTGATTTTGAATTAAATGGTATTACAGACGGAACTCGTTGTCCTTCTGTAGAAATTGCCTGCCGTTGTGAACCAAAAGCAGACGGAAAGTATCCTTGTGTAATGGCAGCCAGTATTCTTGCAAAAACTTGCCGTGACCGCATAATGATTGAAATGGACAAAAAATATCCCGGTTATGGATACGCCAAACATAAAGGTTATCCAACCCGGGATCATAGAGAGATTTGTCACAAATTAGGACCATCTCCAATTCAAAGACTAAGCTTTAAATATTAGTTGTTTTCGCTAGGATTTGTTTCTGCTGGTTTCTTTGAAACAACATGTACTCTACCAGTGCGTTTAATTCCATCATCAGTTTTTGTTGTTTCTTCAGCTTTTTTTGTACGATAAACTTTTTTACCAGTACCATATTTAGCTTCTTTAGCAGCTTTCTTTTCTCTGGCAGCCTTCTGTTTTGCTTTTCTATCCTTTTCAATAAAGTCTAGAGTTTTTTCCATTCCCTGGAGAAATTTCTGCATATCGTCAGAAAAAACTGCAATCTGATGTCTATCAGCTTCTCCGCCATCCCTATTTTTGCTTTCAACAATCTGCAAGAATACATCACCTGTTCTGTTTTCTTTTACATTAAAGAAATAACAGCGGTTGTCTAAATAAACCTGAGTTGTAAAAAGTTCGCCACGTGCTCCCATGTGTTTGCTCCTATATTTGTATATGAAAAATATCACATAAAGTGTTATTTTTCAAGGTGAATACCTAAAAAGTCTGAATATGAAGTTAGTTATTAAACTGATTATAAACTTCTTTTACAGCTTCAAATAATTCTTGAACACCTGCCTGTGTAGTTTTTGGTCCAAAACTGAATCGGACAGATGTTTCTCTTAAATCTGCAGAAACATTCATTGCTTCTAAAACAGGACGATTGTTCTTTTTTGTAGAACATGCACTTCCTGTAGAAATGTAAAACCCTTTGGAATCTAAGGCTCTAAGCATTACATTTCCAGGAATATTTTTAAATGCAGCCTGAACTACATAAGGTGAATAGTTTTCTGGTTTTTCAAGTCTGGCTGGTGGAATAATTGTACAGTTAGAAAGGGTAGTAAGATTTTTAATAAAATCCTGAGTTACCTGTTTTTGCTGTTCAAAATGTTTGCAGTCATAATATCTTTCCAGTGCTTTTGAAAAAGCAAGTGCGCCATAAACATTTTCAGTACCGCTTCTAATACCTTTTTCCTGACCACCACCTCTTAAAAACACTTCCATTGTATTTTTAAGATAAAGAATACCAATACCTCGTGGACCACATATTTTATGAGAACTGAATGCTGCACTGTCTATTCCAGTACCTGCAAGTTTTATTTTAATTTTTCCAGCAGCCTGAACGCAGTCTACATGAAACTTAGGTTTTCTTTTGCCTTCTGCCCATTTAGTAATGGTGTCTGCAATTTCATAAACAGGCTGAATTGCACCAGTTTCATTATTTACAGCCATAACGCAAACAAGCATTGTATCATTTGTTAAAACGCTTAAAACCGCTTCTGGTGTAATGCGGCCTTCTTTATCAGAAGGAATTGCAACTACATTCCAGCCACAGTTTTTTAGAGCTAAAGCCTGTTCTCTTACGGCTGGGTGCTCCAGTGAACTAAAAAGCACAGTTCCTTTATTTGGTTTAGAAAGAAGTGCTAATAAAGGAATCTGATCACTTTCAGTACCGCCAGATGTAAAATAAATTGTATTTTCAGAAACACCCATCGCTTTTGCAGCTGTTTCTCTTGCTTTTTCAAGTAAAGCTTTAGCTTGTTTTCCCACTTCATGTGAACTGGAAGGATTTCCCCAGTTAGACACAGTTTCCTGTAAAGCGGCTGTTAAAATATCTTCATCGCAAGGGCTTGTTCCGGCCCAGTCAAAATAGTGGTTAATATCTATCATATAAAATTAATTATCTTTTAAAGAAAGAAGAATTTCAGAATCATCAATTTCTTCTGGAACAATATCACAAATTGCTTTTGGAATAATGATTTTTACTTTACTTGTAAGATTCTTTTTATCTTTGTGCATAGCAGTAAGGAATCTTTCTCCAATAGCAGTACCTTTTAAAACAGAAGGTATTGCAGAAGTTTCCCAGTTATAAAGTTTCATTACTTCAAAAATTCGGTCTCTAAAGTTTTCAAGACAGTAACCTTTATTGTGACTTAATGTTACGGCTCTACCAATTCCCCATGCAACAGCTTGACCGTGTGTTACAGCACCAAGACCGGCAATTGTTTCAAATGCGTGACCATATGTGTGACCAAGATTCAAATAAGTACGAATACCTTTTTCAGTAAAATCTTCTTCAACAATTTTTGCTTTTGCTGCAACACATTTTCTAATAATAATATCCAGTGTCTGAGAATCTCGTGAAAGAATCTTTTCAGAAGAATTTTCAAAAATGTCAAAAAGTTCCTGATCAAATAAAACTGCAGTTTTAAATGCTTCTGCAAGACCAGAATTATACTGATTTTCTGGAAGCGACTGAAGGAATTCTGGCCAGTAATAAAGCTGTCGTGCAGGATAAAAAGCACCAATCATATTTTTGTAATTTGCAAAATCGCAGCCTGTTTTTCCACCAATAGAAGCATCTACCATAGCAAGAAGTGTAGTTGGAACAAATTCAACTTTAGCACCACGCTTAAAAATGGAAGCAGCAAAAGCTGTAATGTCACAAATAACACCACCACCAATACCAATAAACAAATCGTTTCTGGTAAAATCTGCTTCAATAGCACCAGTTACAATTCTTAAAACACTGTCAATTGTTTTATAAGGTTCACCAGAGCCTAAAATAATAAGACAGTCATTTCCACATTTAGAATCTTCAAATTTAGAAATGAATGGAACCATAAAAGGAAGTGAAGCAACAGTAGCATCTGTTACAAAAAAGCGTCTTTCTTTTGTTTCTTCACCTGGTTTAAAAGTTGAAATTAAATCTGGTGTACCAGTTAAAAAGTTGATTTTTGATATATCTGTAGAAAGATAAGTCTTTGGATATGAAATAGAAAATGAATTATTACTCATGCCTTTATTCTAATACTTTTCAGACATTTGGTTAAGTTGTTCTATGTTTTTTTCCACTCTATTTATTTCACGGGTAAGGATTTTTTCATAATCCAGCTTACCATTTACAATTCGTTCTCTTTCATCTTCCCAAGCCTGTTTTTCTGTAATAAAGAGAAAATTAAAATTAGATGTATTTGCTTTTTCACACCAGAGTTTTGCTTCCTGCCAGTAATACAGTCCAGCCTGATAGAAAGTAAGACACTTTTCCAGATTTCTTAAATATTCATCTTTATGTGGAGCATCGTAAAAATAAATTTCTTTTTTATCAAATGAACGACCCAGTCTTAGGTGCTGTTCTATAAGTTTAAGATTAATATGCATCATAAAAAGATAGCGGTATTTTTCCCACTGCTTTTCATTTGTTACTTTAAAATCTAAATACTGAGGATTACAGAAATCTGCTTTTACAGCTTTTTCCAGCCAGTAAATGTTTTCCATACAATCATCTGGAAATTGCTGATAATGAATGTGATAAAGCTTGTAATATTCCTCTTTAAAACTAATCATATAAGCATCAGCTTTATTTACCGGAATGGCAGAAAAGAGGACTATAAAAAATAAAATTAAAAAAGATTTCTTCACAATTGCATTATCGGAAGAATAAAAAAATAATTTAGTGTTTGATTATTTTTGTTATTGTAGAATTAATGATTTCCTGTATTTCTTCAATAGATTTTGTTGCATCAATTCTAACAACTGTCATTTTATTGTTTGCAGAATCTGCTTCATATTTAGAAATTACTTTTTCATAAAGTGCTGCAATTTTTTTCTGCAATTCAATTTTTTCATAAATCTCTTTTTTTTCATTTCGCTGATTTACACGATTCAAAGAAATTTCGGGATTAATAACAAAATAGAATAATATTTGTGGAAGAGGGAATGGAGAATTAACCAATGCAGGCAACTCATCACCACAAGACGCAGACTGATAGGCCATACTTGAAAAGAAATATCTGTCGCTTACAACAACAGTTCCTTTTGTAACCATTTCAACAATTCCGCCTTCTCCATATAGATGCTGACATCTGTCGGCTGCAAAAAGATATGCATTTGTTTTTTCGTCAACCTTAAACTCACCGCCTAACATACGGCGCAAAAGTTTACCAGTTTCGGTTGTGGAAGTTGGCTCTGCAGTAATTTCAAATTCTGGGTGTGACTGTTTTAAAAGTTTGAGTTGGGTAGAAGTGCCACTGCCATCTATTCCTTCAAATACAATAAAATTCTCAAGTATCATAATGCTATTATATAAAAATTCTGCTATAATAGAAAAGAGTTAAATTGGAGATTTTATACCCCAAATTACTTTTTAGTTGGAAAAATGATTAAACTTAGCCGCGGTGCAAAAATATGTTCCATCATTTCTATTGTTCTCATCATTATGGCGCTGATATTATTACGCCCATTAAACAGGAAACTGGAGTCTCTTGTTAATGATTATGCACAGGAATTAAATTCTGTTCTTTACGAAAAAGCCGGCATTAGTATTTCATATAAAACTTTTTCTCCATCCATTCTTGCATCATTTAAAATTTCAGACATTAAGTGTGTTAATAAAGATAATGATGATGTAGTTGTAATTGATGAACTGGTTGTAAACTATAAGCTTTTTAATGCAATTAGAGGAAAGTATTCAGACATTATCAAATCCGTAAAAATCGATGGTGCAAAAGTTGATATTGGACGCATTGTTACAGTTTGCATGGAAATGTTTCAGAATCAGGAGTCGGAACAAAATCCGCTGGCAGAAACTGAAAATCCACCTTTTGAATTTGAATCAATTGCTCAATATATTCCTGCTGACTGTAGAATAAAAGATTTAACTCTTATTTATAATGATGAATTTATTACATCAACATATTATGTAGACAATTTAAACCTTAACAATGCAGCTGAAAAACAACTTATTGATGTTGACATGAAAGGCCGCATGGAACTTTTAATAAAAGATATAAAACTTAATGTAGACGGTTCTGTTCAGCTTTCGGGTAACATTACTCACAATCTTGAAAATTCAACTGCAAAACTTACAGCTTCAAATTTTGATGTTATGGGCTTTAAAATTTCAAAACAGAATCTTTTAGTAACATATAAAAATAACGAAGTAGAAGCTCATTCAATTCAAACCGTAAATCCTTTATATATCTGGGGTTCATATAATTTTGCAGATATGATTACTAAAGCAGGAATTAAAACTGACAATCTTTCACCAATGTCTGTTTTTTCCACAAAAGACAAAGAACTTGTAGACATGATAAAAGATTTCCGTTTGTCTTTAGACGCTTCTATTGAATATGATATTCTGGAAGATAATCTTTCATATGAATCAAGCGGTGGTTTTTATGTTCCACAAAAGTTTGTTCCAGATGGACTTAATGTTTATTATGCTTTAGATGGAGATATGAATTTCCTTCATGTTGAACGGCTTCAGGCAATTGGAAAATTGTGCGACCTGCGTTCTAACTTTGATGCAGAATTTGCAAATTTAAAATTGGACGGATTTTTTGATGTAAAACGATTTACACTTCCAAACGGCAAAAATATCAGTTCTCAAATATATCTTGATCCACTGTATTCTGGTTTTATGATTTTTGCGCCACAAATTAATATTGGAGAAAAAACATTAACTGGTCTTCAGGTAAAATTGCTTCCTCAAAATGATTCCATAGACTTTGATTTTGAAGTTTCTGATTATACACCATTAACAACTGGTAAAATTGAAATTACCGGCAGTTATTTGCTTTCTTCAAATTATGCACAGGCAAATGTGGGACTAAACAGTTTGTCTATAAACAGTATTGTTGAATACGTTCAGGAACTTGTAGATGAACAAACAAGTGCTTCAATGGACGGTATTAAAGATTTTATAAAACCTTATCTGTTTACTGGGGACGTATATGTTTCTTCAGATTTAAAATCTATTTCTTATAATGTTCCTTACATTCTTGTTGCTAACACAGAAGAAGATAATCAGTATATCTTTGCTTCTGCAAATGGTAATGAACAGTCTGTGCAGTTAAACCGATTCGACTTAATCTACGGAAGTTATGCAGCAAATCTTACTGGAACACTTGATATAGAACCAGAGTCAAATGATATGTTCTTTGATGCAGAATTAATTTTTGCTTCAATTCCATATCATCTTACAGGAAATATCGAAGAAAACAGAATTTCTATTTCTGGTGATTATGGTATTACTGCCTTTATAAATCTTGGCAAAGATGTTATTGATGGAAATCTTGTTGTAGAAAATCTGCCATTCTTCCTTATGAATGATTCTTATGTCTTTTCTACAGATTCTTTCTTTAGCTATGATAATGAAACTGGGCCACAGATTCAGTGTACAAAACTGGAAATCGAAAAAACTGATATTAACTCATCAATAAATCCAAAGGTAAGTATTTCTGGAACCGGAACAAAATACGGTGCTCAGCTTACAAATATTACTTATTTCGACAGATATTCTGTATTAGACGGTTCGGCAGATATTAAAGTAAACTTTGTTGATGATATTTTCAGTTCGGCAGCTGTAAATCTTCTTGTAATGAACAGTGATACAAAAGAAAAAGTTCAAATTGATCTTGCTGCAAGTAATCCAGACGGTTTACCTTTAGACATGGATACAATTATGAAAAATATGTATCTTAATGCCAATATTGATATAAATAACTTTAGCATGAGCCGTTTCTCTTCTATAAATAACAACAATAATCGTCTTACTGGAAATATTTCATTAACTGGAACTCTTGAACATCCATATGCCGCAATTTCTCTATCTAAACTGACAATGGTCTTTGGTGGAGACATGCTTACTGCTTCCGGTAATATTTTACTCGAAGACAGAATTATATCTATTGTAGACACCAGCTTTGCTTATCCAACTCTTGGTGTACAAAATATTTCTGGTGAAATCGATCTGGAAAAATTTGAAGGTGCCGTAAATGCTCTTTTCTTTATGGGTGAAAAGGGAAGTGACTTAAAAATTCCAATTACTATAAAACTTTACGATTCATTCTATACAGATAATGAATTTATTCCTGAAATTTTTACTGTAACAATTGCAACAGATGACATTAATGGAAACCTTATGAAAAAATCTACCAAGTTCGACATTTCCATGAACTATTCACCAGATTTTATTTCTGTATTCTCTTCAGACAATATTGGACTTGTAGGAACATATATTCCAGAAACAGGTGAACTTTTTGGCTCAATAGATTCTACTGGAATTACCAGCTTTGACATTGGCGGTGTTGCTTCCCTTAATGAACTGAATATTGACTTATCTAGAATTAAAATAGATTTGAAAAAACTGATGGCATACTTCAATCTGGATGATGCTATTAAAATTGAAAATGGTATTCTGGAAGGAGATTTTCATCTTGGTGGTAATCTGGACACTCCAGACTTTGTGGGCGTTTTAAGCATTGCTAATCCAAAAGTAAGACTTCCTGGTTTATTTGATCAGGTTCTTTCTACAGATAAATTGATTATTTCTGCAACTGGAAATGAAATTGCTATGGAAAAATTTAACGTTGCAGTTAGAAATAGTAATCCTCGCTTCCTTTTTAGTGCCAAACTTGGTATGAACAAATGGGCTGTAGATACAATTTTCTTTGACCTGAAAAATCTTCCTAAAAACACAATTCCTTTGCGTTATAAAGATCCTATTTTTAAGCTGGATGGAGATATTCAGGGTGAAGTAGATTTCTTCTTTGAAAAAAATACATGGACTGCAACAGGAAATATTTTTGCAGATGATGTTGATTTTACTATTGATGGTGCGGCCCTTGCTACTACAGTGTGGGAAGATGGTTGGGGAATAATCACAGATTTGAACCTTAAATTTGGAACACATGTTGCCTTGAATGTAACACCATTACTTCGTGCTATCTTTGTTCCAAATACAAACATTGGTCTTAAAGTAGATACAGACGCAAATAAATATGAAGTAGACGGAGAAGTTAAGCTTCGTTCCGGAGATATTGCTTATTTACAGAGAAACTTCTATATCAAAGAAGGTGTAATCCGCTTTAATCCAGAAGATATGGCAAACCCAATGATTACTTTAAGAGCCGAAACCCGTGAAAAAGATGAAAAAGGCCAGCAGGTTAGAATTATTTTCTCAGTAGAAAATCAGTATCTTCAGGATTTAAACCCAAGATTTACTGCCATTCCAAGTAAGTCTGAACAGGAAATTATGTCTTTACTTGGCCAGGTATTAAAAACTGATTCAGATTCTATTGGTGAAGTACTTCTTTCTGTAGGCGATTATTATATTCAGTCTACAGTTATGAGCGGACTTGAAAACAAGTTGCGAGACTTACTGAATTTTGATATATTTTCTGTTAGAACAAACTTTTTACAGAATACTTTTGGTGCTATTGGTTCTACCCAAAATGCCCTTGATTCTGAAAAACAAACAATAACAATTGGTAACTTTTTGGATAATTCAACTGTTTATATAGGTAAATACCTGGGAAGTGCATTATATGTAGACGGTATGGTTCATCTTTCAATGGATGATAATGCTTCTGCAGATGCTTCTTCTCTTGGCAATCTTTTATTCAAACCAGAAATTGGTCTCGAATTGGAATTGCCAATTGCAAATATCCGATGGAGTATGTCTCCAGATATTAATGCGTTATTAAATAATGAATATGTTCCTTCCACAGCACTTACTCTGTCATGGAAGTTCAATTTCTAAAAGTCAGGAGTTTATAAAATGCGACGACGTTTTTTCACTGTAATCTTGATGCTTTTTGCATTGTCTTTTGTATCTGCTCAAGATAGTGATGGATGGTTTTATGGTAAAAATATTTCAAAAATCGAATTTGTCGGTTTAAAAAATATTAAAAAATCTGATCTTTTTTCTATTGAAGATAATTTTACTTCAGTACCTTTTACAGATGAAGTTTATGAAGAATTATTGGATCGTATTAATACTCTTGAATACTTTAGTTCTTTTGACAGTTATGTAAACAGAGATTCAAAAAATCCTAATAATATTATTCTTACTTTTGAAGTAGAAGAACGCCCAATTGTTTCTTCAATTAATTTTAGTGGAAACCAGAAGATTCGTAATGGTGAACTTAGAGATGTAATAAAAACAAAAGCTTCAGATATTTATCTTGAATCAAAAATTCTTGTAGATGAACGTCTTCTTAGAGACTATTACATAAGCAAAGGTTATTCAGATTCTTCTATTACTCACAAAGTTGAAGATGATGCAACTGGAAAAAAAGTAACATTTGTTATAAGCGAAGGAAAAAACACTGTAATTAGAGAAATCCATACAAGTGGAAATACCGTGTTCTCGGAAAAATCATTAAAATCAAAACTTTCAATGAAAGAAGTTGGATTTTTAAAAGATGGTGCTTTCCAAACAACAGCCTTGGAACAGGACAAAAAACAGATTGTCAGCATGTACCAGGAAAAGGGCTATGTAGACGCTTTTATTCAGGATGTTAAAATTGAAACTGAATATAATGAAGAAAAACAGAGACAGGAATTAATTATTACTTTCATCATTCAGGAAGGAACTCAGTATAATTATGCTGGTATTAAAATTTCTGGAAACGAAATTTTCTCTTCGGAACAGCTTGAATCGTATATTAAACTTAAAGAAGGTGCAGTATTTAATGCTGTAAAATTCCAGGAAGGTTTAATGAATATTCAGTCGGTATACGTTGATAACGGTTATATGCAGTGTCAGATGTATCCTATTCCTTCTAAAAATCTTGAAACTCGTGAAATTTCATACAATCTTACAATTGTAGAAAGTTCAAGAAGCCATGTTGAAAATATTATTATCAGAGGAAATACAAGAACTAAAGAAGAAGTTATTCGCCGTGAAATTCCTATTGAAGAAGGAGATATTTTCTCTCGAGATAAGATTATTTCTGGTATGCGTAACCTTTACAGTCTTCAGTTCTTCTCTGCAATTGCTCCAGATTTCCAGCCAGGTTCTGAATCTGATTTAGTAGATTTAGTTTTTGATGTAGAAGAACAGTCTACAGTCAGCTTAAACTTTGGTATGACATTCTCTGGTGTTACAGAACCAAATGATCTTCCAGTTTCAATTTATGCAAAAATTGAAAACTCAAATCTTTTTGGTGAAGGAAAATCAATTTCAGCTCAGACAACAATTGCAAAGAACGAACAGTCAATAGATTTGTCTTATGCACAGAACTGGCTTTTTGGTTTACCTCTTTCATATAATCAGTCGTTATCATTCTCTCATACAAAGAGTTATTCTCAGGTTAATAACTTTACACCTGACTTAAACTTTGACCAGGCTTATTATTACATGTCTTATGAAGGATGGAATGCTGCTTTAGGAACTGCATTTGGTAGAAGATGGACTCCAGACTTTGCAATTGTTACTGTAACTGGCGGTATGAGCAATAAACTTACACGTTATGTTTATGATGATAAGATTTATACTCCAGCTGACATTGGTATTTCAACTTTTGCAAATCAGTGGGGACTTCAGAACAGCATTTATGCCAGTGTTTCTTTAGATAACCGTGATATTAGTTACAATCCTTCTAAAGGATGGTTTGTAAGTGAAAGAGTTTCTTGGAACGGTCTTCTTCCAGGTCTTGAAAAAGAATTCTTCCTTAAAACAGACACTAAACTTGAAGGATATTTAAAACTTTGCGATGTACCTGTTTCAGAAAACTGGAGTTTTAAACTGGTACTTGCCGGATTTACTAATTTTGTTAATTTGTTCCCAACTCCAAATACAACAATCAGCGATTCTAACCGTTTGTATATCGATGGAATGTTTAATGGACGCGGATGGACTGAATTATATAAAGCTGCAAATGTAAAAGGACAGGCTTTATGGAATACACAGATTGAATTAAGAATGCCAATTGTCGACAACATTCTTGGAATTGATCTTTTCCATGATGCAATTGCACTTAAATCAGACTTTAGTTCAATGATGACTAATTTAAGTCTTGAAGACTTTTACTTTAGTTTTGGTCCTGCTTTGAGAATTATTATGCCACAATTCCCATTGCATTTAATGTTTGCTTTCCGTTATCAGTATGACGGAAATGGATTCAAGTGGGCAGATAATCCATATCAGTTCACATTATCATTTAATATTGTAAATAAATAATTCTTAAGAGGTTTTTTATTATGACAAAGACAACAAAAACATTATCATTAGTTCTTACTATTTTCTTATTAGGTTGTGTACAGATGTTTGCACAGCAGCAGATTACAAAATTTGCTGTAGTTGATACTTCAAAAGTTTATAGCGCATATTATAGAAATGCTGCTCCTGTAAAAAATTACGAAAATAAGAAAGCTGAATTCCAGAAAGAAATTACAAAGCGTTCAGAAGAAATTAAAACTCTTAGAAAAAAGAAGGCTGATTATGAAGCTGCAGGTGACACTGCTAATGCACAGAAAGTTCAGGCTGACATTACTAAGAAAACTGAATACTTAACAGATTATACAAATGCTAAAAATGCAGAATTGGAAACTATGTTAAACAATCTTCAGAAATCTGATGAATTCTATAAAAAACTTTACAAAACTTTACAGAAAGTTGCTGAAAGTGGTGGTTATAGTATGATTTTGAGTTTGCAGGATTCTAATTCAATTCTTTGGTACAGTAGTTCTGTAGACATTACTGAACAGGTAATTCAGGAATTAGGTCTCTAATTTTACTATAAATGGACCAACAGGAAACATTAACACCGATGATGGTACAATACCAGTCGGTGAAAAAAAATTATAAAGACGAAGTTGTTTTTTTCAGACTTGGTGACTTCTACGAAATGTTTAATGATGACGCAGTAGAAGTCTCTCGTCTTTTAAATTTAACTCTAACTCACAGAGCGAACCAGCCAATGTGTGGTATTCCTTACCATGCTGCAAAAATCTATATTGCCCGTTTATTACGCATGGGCAAAAAAATTGTAATCTGCGAACAGGTTGGTGAAATCCCAAAAGGCGGAAAAGGAATTACTGAAAGAAAGGTTGTAGAAATAATTACACCTGGTACAGCAGTAGAGTCAGAATACCTGGAAGGAAATAATGCGAACTATCTTGCAGCTTTGTGCATTTATAAAGGCAGAGTAGGATATGCTTATATTGATGTTACAACATCATCTTTTAAAGCAACTTCATGGCCTGCTGTAAAAATGTATGAAAACTTTGGAAAGGAATTAAGTCGTTCAAAGCCAAGAGAATTTTTACTTCCATTATCACTTAAAAATAACAGCGACATTCAGACAGCTTTTGCAGCTCATGGTGAAATCGCAATTTCTTATTATCCAGACTGGGATTTTTCGTATGATGTTTCCTATAAAAAACTTACACAGCAGTTTAATACAGTTACATTAAAATCTTTTGGGTTGGATGAAAATGCAAGCGAAGTTGTTCCTGCTGGTTTTCTTTTAGATTATCTTGCTAAAACAACTAATGTAAATCTTCCTCATGTAAATTCAATTCAGATTTATTCTGACAATGAATATTTGATTTTAGATGATTCTTCTAGAAAAAATCTGGAAATTACAGAAAATATGCGGGATGGAACTTCTCAGTATACTTTACTGGAATGTGTAAATTTTACAAAAACTGCAATGGGATGCAGAAAAATCAGAAACTGGCTGCAGTTCCCATTAACAAAATTAAATCAAATCGAAGACCGTCAGAACAGAATTACAGCATTTTACAAAGACCAGAGCCTTTTAGATAAAGTCCGACAGGATTTTTCTTCAATTCTTGATGTTGAACGACTAACAGGTCGCATTGCTATGGATAAAGCTCATGCTAAAGATTTACAGGCTTTGCGTTTTAGTCTTGAAAGCTGGATAAATGCAAAAAATTATCTAAATCAATATGATTTTTCATTTGTTTCATCAGATGATTCAATAAAAATTATTGATATGATTAAAAATGCTATTTTGGATGATCCTAGTACTTCTTTAACAGACGGTGGAATTATTAAAAGCGGATGGTCAGAAGAACTGGATTATTGGAGAGGCATTCATAATAATTTTAATCAGATTCTTAGTGCATACGAACAGGAAGAAAAAGATAAAACTGGAATTTCTACATTAAAAATTAAATACAACAATAATGCAGGGTACTTTATAGAAGTAAGTAAAGGAAAACTTTCCAGTGTACCACCTCATTTTATTATGCGTCGTGCTTTAGTAAATGGGGATCGTTATACTACTGAAAAACTGCAGGATTTAGAAATGCAGTTAAATGAATCTTCTACAAAAATACTTGAATTGGAAAGAGATTTGTTTGTTGAACTAAGAACTCAGCTTCATCAATATATTCAATATCTTTTCCAAATTGCAGAAGAAATTGCAAATACTGATGTTATTTCGACTTTAGCTTTTGCGGCCCTTAAAAATAACTGGGTTAGACCAGAAATATTAAATGATAGTAATTTTGAAATTATAGAAGGAAGACATCCTGTTGTAGAAAATCATATGCCAACAGGTGAATTTATTCCAAATGATATAAAAATCAGTAGTGATACAGAAGGATACCCTTCATTTGCTTTAATTACTGGTCCTAATATGGCAGGTAAAAGTACATATTTACGACAAAATGCCCTTATTGCTTTATTAGCACAGACAGGTTCTTATGTTCCAGCTGCAAGTGCAAAAATTGGTATTATAGACCGAATATTCTGTCGTGTTGGTGCTTCTGATAATCTTGCAAAAGGGGAATCAACATTTCTTGTAGAAATGACAGAAACTGCAAATATTCTTCGTTCTGCAACTACAAAATCCCTTGTTATTATGGATGAAGTTGGTCGTGGGACTTCTACAGAAGATGGACTTGCTATTGCCAGATCTGTAAGTGAATATCTTCTTGATACAATTAAATGTAAAACTTTATTTGCAACTCACTATCATGAACTTTCAAGAATGGAACACCCTTCTTTAATTAAACTTTGTCTTTCTATTTCTGAAAATAATGGTACTGTGGTTTTCTTAAGAAAAGTAACAGAAGGAGTTACTGAAAATTCTTATGGTATTCATGTTGCTAAACTGGCGGGAGTTCCTCAGGAAGTTATAAACCGGGCAAGTGTGATTCTTTCACAAATTCAGCAGGCTGCTCAAGATAAACCTGTTCTGAATTTAGAAAAAGAAATTGTAAGTGAAAAAATAAATAATCCTCAGACACCAGGACTTTTTAGTGATGAGGAAATTATAATTTCTGAAATTCTTTCTACAGATTTAGATAATATTACTCCTATGGAAGCTTTGCAAATAATTTCCAGATGGAAAAAAGAGCTTTCTGGACAATAATCAATAAAAAAATATATTTTTTTCTCTAAAAATGGTCCGTTTTTGCATATCTTGGTAATACTATTTATGTGAATAAAGTGTATTTCAGGTTAAGCGTTTTTTTTAAGACGGTCAGCAGGTTATTATTCAATTTTTGCAACAACGGTTCTGAATGTAAAATTTGCGGAAGAACAAATTTATATTCTGTATTATGTCCTGTTTGTTATAAAAAATATTTTCTGGAAATTGTCCCCTCTATTAATCTCATGGAACTTTCTGGCACTGAAAAAAAGCAACTTGAAAATACACTTGTTCACAATTTTGATACTAGTCTTTTACTTCATGTAGATAAAATCACAAGTCTTTATCCTTATGATTTGTGGAATAAAGATTTACTTTATAAATGGAAAATTGCAGAAGACAGAAGTTTATCTTTTTATTTTGCAAAATTAATTTATATGGTAATTAAAAATAATAAAATCAAAGTTGTTGTGCCTGTTCCTCCTAGACCAGGAAAAATTTCAGAAAAAGGTTGGGATCAGATTGAAGAAATTGCTTTATATCTGGAATGTTTTTTTGGGATAAAGGTGCTGCGTTTATTAGAAAGAAGGAGTTCTGTTCAACAAAAAAAATTAAATCGAGAAGAAAGATTAAAAAGTTCAAAACTATCTTATTTTTGGAAAAGCAGAGAAGAGGTGCAAAAAATTTTGAAAATGGATTTGGTTCCTGAAAAAGTTTGCCTTATTGACGATGTAATGACTACTGGTGCTACTTTGGAAAACTGTGGAAAGGTACTGAAAGAGGGAGGTGTAAAAGAGATTTCGGCTATAACATTATTTATAGTATAGACTTGGATTTTGTTTATATTGCAAAACCTTAAATTTAGGGGTATTATATATAAGTATATGCTATTTATGTATAATAGGAGTTTATATGGCAAGCGTTGATGCACAATTCCAGTTGGTAACATTCCAGTTGGGCGAAGAATTATACGGTGTAAATATTATGGATGTAAAGGAAATTGTTCGTTTACAGGATGTTCGAGTAATTCCAAATGCTCCTTATTATGTGGAAGGAATTATCAATCTTCGTGGCGATATTATTCCAATTATTGATTTACACAAGCGCTTTAGAATTCAGGCTCTCCCTAAAGATGAAACAGATTTTGAAGGTGGATTCATTATCTTAAACATAGAAAATAACAAAATTGGTATTATTATTGATAAAATTGCCAGAGTAGTTTCTGTTAAAGGTGAAGATGTAAAAGAACCACCTCAGATGATCAGTGGTATTGGTTCTGAATATATAGAAGGTGTTATTCGTGAAGATAACAAATACCTTATTATGTTAAATATTCGGAAGTTATTTAATCCTAAAGAATTACAGAAAATTATTGATATTCAGTAAATGATTAGAACATATAGTACAACAATTCGCCGTAAAGAAATGGATGCCGTACTTACATGTATGGTTGATGAACGAATTGGTCCAGGAGAACTGAATCAGCGTTTTATCCAGCAAGTAAAAGAATTTATTAAATGTGATGGTGCTGTTGCTTTGCGCAGTCCTTCTATTGCTTTAACTTATGCTTTTAAGGCCCTTGGTCTTGAAAAAGGTTCAAAAGTTTTAATTTCTGCGCTTGCGCCTTCATGGCAGTATAAATTAATTGAAAACTCAGAAATGGAACCTGTAGTTCTGGACGTAGATGAAGCTACTGGGCTTGTTCTTATGAACGAGATTCAGAAAGGTGTAGAAGCAGGTGGAAAAGTTCTTATTCTTCATGAAACAGAAGGTATTCTCCCTGATTTTGATGCAATTTCTGCTTTTGGAATTCCTTTTATTGAGGATATTTCACAGAGTGCAGGTGCAAGTGTTGCTGTAAAAGATGAAAATGGTAACGAAACTGGAAGAAAATCAGCTGGTTTGTTTGGTGTTTTCACAATAATGGGACTTGAAGAACGAGATGTTATAACAGGCGGCGGTGGAGCTGTTTTAATGGCACCTGGACGCAGAGAATGGATTGTTCTTAAGAAATTTGTTGACGAAGCACCACAAACCGATCTTTTGCCAGACATTAACTGTGCTTTATCTTGGGTTCAGGTTCGTGAATTTAGTCGCAATGAAAAATCAAGAAAAGAAATATTCAATATGTTTCAGCATTCCTGCATGATTGGCAGACATAAAATGCTTGCTCGCGATTTAGATGAAGGTTCAACAATGTGCTCATTCCCATTGGTTTTAAACAGTTCATATAAAGATGTTAAGCAGTATGCAGCTAAAAAAGATATTGAAATTGAACCTGCATTTGCAAATTCTGTTATTGCTTATAAAGATGAACTTTCAGAAAAATGTATTCATGCAAAATCGCTTTTATTACGTTGCGTTCATTTTCCATTGTATCCACGATTAACACATTCGGAAACTGCCAAGATTGTGAAAGTTTTAGGCAGCTTGCCATAATAAGCAGAGAATTAAATGAAAAAAGTTCTTGTTGTTATCTGTATTACAAAAGATGAATCTATGACACTCGCAAAGGAAGTTGCATCCTTTTTGAAAGACCGTAATATTGCATTTGACTTTATCAACTTTGATGGTTTTTCAGATGATACAAGTTTTGCTGAATATTCTTTTGTAATAACTTTAGGTGGTGACGGAACTGTTCTTTATGCTGCAAGAAATTGTGTAAATCTGAATATTCCTGTTTTTGCAATAAATCTTGGTGAATTTGGTTTTCTTGCATCTGTAGAAAAATCAGAATGGAAAGATAAGTTAGATTTATTTATAAAAAATGAACTTCCGGTACATACAAGAAGCATGATGAAAGTTTCTTTGTATAGAGAAGGAAAGTGCATAGTTGAAAAACTTGGATTAAATGATCTTGTTATAAATGCAAAAAATTCAGCAAAAACAGTATCTTTAGAAATAGAATATAAAAAAATGCCTTTATGTAACTTAAAGGCAGATGGCGTAATTATAAGTACTTCTACAGGATCAACTGCATATTCTGCTGCTGCCGGTGGTCCAATTGTTGCTCCTGATGTAAATGCCTTTGTAATGACACCTATAAATGCATTTTCTTTATCTTCACGACCAATTGTATTAGGGGTAGATGGAGAAATTAGTATTACAGTTCAACCTTGCAGAACAAAAGAAATAAATATGATTGTCGATGGACAGGATGGTATTCCATTGCAGTTCAATGACAAAATTATAATTATAGAAAATATTAAAAAAGTAAAGCTTGTTGCATGTAATGATGCAAATTTCTATGAAGCTTTACGTTCTAAATTAAACTGGACAGGGGGTCCTCATGCTTGAAGAATTAACAATTAAAGATTTTGCACTCATAGAATCCCACTATCTTGAATTTAATAAAGGTTTTACAGTACTTTCTGGTGAAACTGGTGCTGGTAAGTCTATTATTATTGGAGCTTTATCTTTTCTTTTAGGAGGAAAGGCTGAAGTTTCTCAAATTAGAACTGGTAAATCTGAAGCTTCTGTAACTGGTGTATTTTATATTAAACCTCCAGCAGAAATAAAACCTTTATCTGATGATGAAGAAGCTGAAAATGCATACCAATGGCTTAATCAGCATGGAATCGAAATTGAAAATAATAGAGTATTGTTGCGTCGTTTTATAAGAGATACAGGAAAATCTGGAGCATGGATTAATGATACTCCTGTAACTAGAACCGATTTGGCTCAGTTTTCAGCATTTTTAGTTGATATCCATGGTCAGCATGAACATCAGTCTTTAATGAAAGTACCAGAACACAGAAAGTTTTTGGATAGCAGGGCCGGAATAAATAGCGATGTAGAAGAATTTAAAAAATTATTCACTATTCTTGTAGAAAAAAGAAAAATTTTATCTGAATATTCTATGTCTGAAAGTGAACGGCTTAGAAAAATTGATATGCTTACTTTTGCTGTACAGGAAATTGAAGAAGCTAAGCTAAAAAAAGATGAAGATGTTATTTTGGAAGATGAAGAAGCCAGACTTTCATCTTTTGAAAAAATTTATTCTGATGTTGAATCCATTACAGAAGTTTTAGGTAGTTCAGAAAATAGTATTGTAGGTTTACTTAAAAAGATAAGAAGAGATTCTGCACACCTTGTTGAATTAGATAAATCTGTGTCTGTTTTAGATCAGAGACTTGAATCAGCTTTCTATGAATTATCTGATATTTCAGATGAGTTTGATTCATATAAAAATAAACTTGTTTTTGATCCTGCCAGATTACAGGAAGTTCAGGACCGGCTTTCTCTTATTTATAATCTTAAAAAGAAATATGCTTCTTCTGTTAATGCTCCATTAAGCGAAGTATTTGATTATTTTGAAAAAGCTCAGAATTTCTTAAATGAAAACGCTGATGGCAACAACAAAAGAGATAAACTTGCTGCTGAAATTAAAGTTCTTGAAAAAGAGATTTTACAAAGAGCTTCAGTACTTTCTGAAAAAAGAAAACAGACTGCAAAAGTATTGTCTTCAGAAGTAGATGAAATTCTTGCTAAGCTTGGAATGGGCGGAACAAGATTTGGTGTAAATATTATAGAAAAAGAAGGAACTGAAGCAATTCAAAAATGTGGACCTTATGGTATTGATAATGTAGAATTCTTGATTAGTGCTAACCCAGGTTCACCATTGCTTCCACTTGCAAAAATCGCTTCTGGTGGTGAATTGTCTCGTGTAATGCTTGCTCTTAAAACTATTTTTGCAAAATCTGATTCAGTAGAAACATTAATTTTTGATGAAATTGATACAGGTATTGGTGGTGAAGTTGCAGTTGCAGTTGGTAGTCATATAAAACAACTGGCAAAAGAAAAACAGATTTTCTGTATTACACACCTTGCAAGTATTGCAGTTTATGCCGATAATCAAGTTAAGATAGAAAAAGGTGTTGCAGGCGGAATTACATCTTCTAATGTACACTATGTTGAAGGCGAAGAAAGAGTTGCAGAAATTGCCAGAATGCTTTCCGGTGATTCTGATACAGCTCAGTCTCTGGAACATGCAAGAACAATGCTTAATAAGTATTGTGGAGGGAATTAATGGCTAAAATCTCAGAAGAAACAAGATTACATTTTCAGGAAGCAATTCTTCCATATAAAAATAAAATTCAGCAGACTCTTGAAAAAGAAAAAACTATGCTTAATGCAATGCATCCTGGTGATCAGGATTTGAATTTTAAAAAATTATTATTATGTGAAGATATGATTTATGTTTCTTCTTTGTATGTTGCACAGAATAGTCTTTCTGTAAAACTTATGGAAGTTAAGAATAATGATGCACTTAATGATGCAAGAAAAATTCTGTACAAAGCCATTATTTATCTTGAAGATGTAGTAACAAACTTTATTGATGTTTCTTATGCAGATTTGCAGAAAAATCATGATTCTATAACAAATGTTTCAATAGATAAAAGATACCTTATTGTAAGAAAACTTGGACTTTCTATTAAAATCTTGAAAGATAGTTTTGGAGATAACAGTAAGTGGAAATGGTCTTTTGTTGAATTGGAAGGTCGTTTTACAACTATTGCAAAAAATCTTATTGATATGCGTGAAGCTTCTAAAGATTATTTTGATCCAAGAGCAGAAAATTATGAAACTACAGTTTTATATATTCGTATGATAATTAAATTGCTTAATAATTCTGCAACTGGATATCGCGATAGATATGAACTTTCTACACGCCGTATTGATGATATGCGAGATGCAATTAAATATCTTCTTGCTTTGAGAAAATTGTATATTGTTTTAGGAAACTCTGAGCAGGCAGAAGAAGTAAAGAAAAAGGCGCTTGTTTGGAAAGACAAAATGGATGCAGATCATAAAAAGGGTCTTAGTAACTAATGGAAAAAGATTTTGCTATAAAGATTTTCGAAGGCTTTTCAATTCAAAGATGGAACGACCTTGTGCGTCCTTTTGATTTAGTTGAAATGGATAAAGCTGCAGAAAAGATGATAATTGCTTATATCATTGGCAAATACGAAGAAAAAAAAGGGAAGTATATAAACTGGAACTGGATGATATATGCTTCTATTTTTGACTTACTTAAAAAAATTGCACTTTGTGATATAAAAGCACCTGTTCAACAAATGTTAAAAAAAGAATTCCCCCAGGAATATCTTCGTTTAAATGAATGGGTTTTGAATCAGTATAAAAATCTTATTAATGACACAAAGCTTTTTTCTCAATTTACAATTTATATAGGACAAAAAGCTGGTTCTTTTGATATTGATAAATCTTTAACTGATTCTGTACATGTTTATAATGCTGCTCACAAATATTCTACAATTCGAGAATTAGATATGCTTTCTTTTGTTAATGAAAAGGAACGCTATATTAAAATTGATGCTGATCTAAAAAAAGAAATCCAGCCATACCTTGATTTGGAAGGTTTACAAAAATTAATGACACATCAAAAAGAATTCGATTTTCTTTTGAAAATAGAACAGCTTCGTTTTCAGACAAGATGGAATCAAACTCCTAGAATTCCAAAAACTTCAGTTTTAGGTCATTGTTTCTTTGTTGCTGTAATGACAATTCTTTTAGGAAGAGAAGCAAATCCAAAAATGTGTGAACAGCGAATTGTAAATGACTTTTTTAGTGCATTATTTCATGATTTACCGGAAGCTGTTACTCGAGATATTATTTCTCCTGTAAAACAGGCAACAGACGGTCTTCCAACAATTGTAAAAAAGATTGAAGATGAAATTGTAAATAAAGAACTGGTTCCTTTAATGGATGAATCTTATGTAGATGAAGTTATTTATTATACTTCCGATGAGTTTACTAATAGAGTTGTTATTAATGGAGAAACAAAAGAAGTTACTTGGGAAGATTTAAACGAAAAATATAATTCTAAAGAATATATGCCTGTGGATGGAAAATTGATTCGTGTGTGTGATCATCTTTCTGCGTTACTGGAAGCAGACATTTCTATTAAACACGGAATTACATCATCTCATTTGCAAATTGGAAGAGACGGTATTCTAAAGCACTATGAAGAAAATCAGATTGTTTCTGGCATAAATGTTCACAAATTATATTTAGATTTAGTTTAAAAAAAATATTTTCTGACTCTTACTTTTTTATTTTTTCTGCCGATAATTAAAATATGAAATTATCTTTTGGAAAAAAATTAATATTAGGTTTGTTTATAGCTACACTTTCAGTTTCTGCATTTGCTGATGTAAAATACACAGTACAGAAAGGTGACACACTTTATTCTATTAGTAAGAAAAATTCTATTACTTTAGATCAGCTTAGAAAAGCGAATAATCTTACAGATTCTGATGTAATTAAAATCGGACAAACATTAATTATTCCAGGAAAAGAAGATTCTACAACTACTACAAAAAATACAACTTCATCTACTACAAATACAACAACTGCAAAAAATAATGTGTCAGAATATGTTGTTGTAAAAGGTGATACTCTTTACGGAATTGCAAAAAAACAGGGCATGAAAGTTGCAGATTTAATGGAACTTAATGGATTAAATAATAATTCTGTAATTAAAGTAGGGCAGAAGTTAAAAATTTCTGTTGCAACTTCACCTATTAAAACAACAACTACAACTACTACTACAAAAACTACGACTACAACAACTACTACTTCAGGTGGTAATACAACAACTGTTACTACACCAATTCCAGATACAAGAACATATGGAAATTCTGTAAGTTCTGATTCAAATACAGTTTGGCCTGTAAAAAATCCTACTGTAACTACAGTAAAGGGTAAAGTAAATGGAGTGCAGCTTTCTGCTCAGAAAAATGAAAGTGTAACTTGTATCCGAGAAGGCTCAGTAATGTATATTGGTGTTTACCGCGGATATGGTCAGATTATTTTTGTTCAGTCTAAAACTGGAATTATTTATGCCTATGCAGGATTAAATACAATCAGTGTTAAGAAAGGTGACTATGTTCTTTTCGGTAAAGAACTTGGAACTGCAGGTGTAGATTCTTTGACAGGAAAGAGTCAGATAACCTTTATGGTATTCCAGAATGGTCAGTCAATTGACCCTGCAAAAGCACCAAGAAACTAATATAATTAAGATTTAATAATTTTCGTACACTTTTTAAACAACTCCATACAGGTTATAGCATCATCTAATGCTCTGTGGGAGTTGCCTTTATTTATACCTAAATAATCAGCTAAAAAAGCAAGTTTATGACTTTCTGCTTCAGGATATGCCCAGCGGGAATATTGAAGTGTATCTATTGCTTTATTAGTTGTATGGGTAAGATTTCCACAAAAACACTCCATATTAATAAAATTCAAATCGAATTGTGCGTTATGTGCTATTAATATAGTATTTCCAATGTAGTTTTTAAACTCACCAATATAATCTTCAAGATAGGGACAGTCTTGAACCATGGAATCTGTTATGTGAGTCAGTTCTGAAATTAGTGGTGGAATTTGACAATGAGGGTTAAAAAGATGATGCCATTTTGAAATGACACCATCCTTTGAGAACTGTACGGCACCAATTTCCATGACTCTTGCAGTTTTACAAGAAATACCTGTAGTTTCGGTGTCGATGGCTGTAAAAACTGCGCCACTTTCATATAAAAGACGCAGTTTTTTATATTCCTTAAGAATCTTATTTAGATGCTTCATCAATAATCTTCTGGATATCGCTTGAAATTCCGTCGCAAAGTTTAGCAGCTTTTTCTTTAGCTTCTGCAAACCATGCATCTGTTCCGTTTCCAGCAGGTACCATTGAATTGATATAGAACTTGATTTTTGGTTCTGTTCCAGATGGACGTGCACTTACAATTGTTCCGCTTTCCAAATAGAACTGAAGTACGTTGCTCTTTGGAAGATCTGGATCATTCATAAGGTCGCGAACACGAGTAACTTTTTCACCACCAAGAGTTGCTGGAGGATTCTTACGCATAGAAGCCATCATAGCCTTCATTGTTTCGCCACCAGAAGCTCCAGGGAAATTCTGAGAAATTGCACGATCTTCAAAATAACCGAATTCTTTATACATATCATCAAGATGTTCAAGAAGACTCTTACCTTCAGAACGCCAGTAAAGAATCATTTCTGCACACATAGCAGCAGCAGAAACACCATCTTTATCCATAACTTCTTTTTCAACTTTGTAACCATAAGATTCTTCTAATCCGAATACATAGTTGAATGAACCATCTTTTTCAAAGTCATCTTCAATTGCAGCAATCCATTTAAAACCTGTAAGACAATCTTTCATTGTTACATTGTATTTTTTACAGATGTAATCACCAAAAGGTGAAGTTACGATTGAACGGATAATTGCAGGATTCTTTGGCATTTTACCAAGTTCTGTTCGAGTGCGAAGAATATAATCAATAAGCAAAGCACCCATCTGGTTACCAGAAAGGAGAACCCAGTTGCCATCTTTATCTGGGAATGCTGTACCAAAGCGGTCTGCATCTGGGTCAGTTGCCATTAAACCGTCAGCATTTTCTTTTTTAGCAAGTTCAACAGCAAGCTTAAGAGCAGGTTTTTCTTCTGGATTTGGTTTTTCAACAGTAGGGAAGTTACCATCTGGTAATCTCTGTTCTGGAACTGTAATGATGTTTAAGCCAAGATCACCAAGAACTTTTTCTACAT
The DNA here is from genome assembly GCA_024402655.1 of Treponema sp. Lineage (GTDB taxonomy): Bacteria > Spirochaetota > Spirochaetia > Treponematales > Treponemataceae > Treponema_D. The sequence goes on from JAKSTH010000001.1 coordinate 54,531, forward strand.
GCATAGCACCAGTTCCATGAAGTGGTGTGTATACAATGCGAACATCTTTAGCTTTTGCTTTAATTAATTCTGGGCGGAAAAGCTGTGCTTTACACATTTCCCAATATTTTTCATCGATTTCTTTATCAATAACAACAAGTTTTCCTGTAGAAATTGCTTCTACACGAGTCATTGTTTTTACTTCTTTTACCTTGTTTACTTCTTCAATAATTCCAACATCATGTGGTTCAATAACCTGAGCACCATTGTCCCAGTATGCTTTGTAACCATTGTACATTCTTGGGTTGTGAGATGCAGTTACAACAACACCTGTTTTTGCACCTAATGTACGAATTGCAAAAGACAATTCTGGAGTAGGACGAAGACTAGAAAAAAGATAAGCCTTAATTCCGTTTGCAGCAAAGATTAATGCTGTTGCTTCTGCGAATACATCAGAATTCAAACGGCTGTCATAAGCAACTACTGCACTTAATGTTCCGTCTTTTGCTTCTTTTGGGAAAGCTTTAAGAACATAATTTGCAAGACCCTGTGTTGCAAGATTAATTTCAAGAGTGTTCATGCGGTTTGTACCACCACCCATAATACCTCTTAATCCACCTGTACCAAATTCCAAAGTCTGATAGAATCTGTCTTCCAGTTCTTTGTAATCTTCTTTTGCAATAAGGTCTTCTACTTCTTTCTTGAAGCGTTCATCCTGTTCTGCTGCAATGTATGCTTTTGCACGTTCTAAGATTTCTGATTTATCCATTAATAACTCCTGTAAAGTATATTTAACTGTGTTTTATTTAATCTAATATAATAAAATATCAGATATTTTTAAAGTTGTTTTTTATTTATCTGCCTCTGCAAGCATTTTTGCAAGCCATTCACAAAGCCAGATTTCAAAATCAAGATTATTTCCTTTTACATCACACATAACACGGAACACCGGTTCTGTACCACTGCCACGCATCCACATAAAAGCAACTGGTTTATTATTCATATCTTTAAGAATAATTTTTAATCCACCTTTACCAGATTTTGAATAGTCATCAATATTACGGGTTTCTTTAGTACCATTTGTAATAACTGCTTCGTATTTACAAATTCCATATTCTTTAGAAAGGTTTGGTAATTTTTGTTCCCATTCTTTTTCAAAAACTTTCTGGAATTTAGCCTTAAGAAGAGCATGATCCATAGTATTTATTTTAAGTAAGGCTCGTTTTTCTGAAACACCTGTTGTAGTGTATACAGGAAGGGAAGCAAGTATATCTGATAAAGTAAAATCAGGATTATAAGGCTGATTTGATTTTTCACACCAGATTCTGAATAATCCTTCTTCTTTAAGTGTTAATAATTTTATAATTGCAAAAACAGTATTTAAAGGATCGCGTACGCTTGAAGGATAAGTAATTGTACCACCGTTTGAACCTTCACCTAAAATGCGGACATTGTAACCTTCAGCTCTTTTTTCTCGGGCAAGATTTACAACATTAGCTTCTCCAACTTCTGCACGGAATACATCAAAACCAAGCGAGTTTCCAATTTCTTCTATACGCATAGAAGTAGGACAATTTACAGCAACAGCAGGTTTAAAATCAGGTTTTCCTTCATTCTGCCATAATGAGTATGTAATTTCTGCAAGAACAGAAAGACTAAAAACTTCCTGCGCTTTTAAGATTACTGCTTTTTTAAGTTTTTCATCCCAATAAACAATGTTTCCTCTGTCACCATCACAGTCAGGCATGTAACCAAGAATAACATCGGTATTTCCATCTTCCTGAAGTTTTTCCATGGTTTGAGCAACATAATTTAAGTTTTCACCTTCTGGAATAATTTCGTGAACAATTTCGGTGTCATTTATAGAATAAAAATTGATTCCATTATGAGTAAAAAGTTCTTTATCAATAGAACGGAAACGGGAACTTCCATTAAAATCGCAGACAACTCCAATTGGCTTTTCAATAATGTAATTTTTCAGCATCTGGAAAAAGTCTGTTTGATATTCTTTATTTTGTGTTCCAGTAATAGTTTCCTGAACAAAAGCAAGATATGCATTTCTGGCATTAAATTTTGAACTGTCGCTGGCTTTATAAACATCGCGAAGTTCTGAACTGCTGCAATTATATGCATCATCAACAATTTTAGAAACTTTTTCATCATCTTCCAAAATTGCAAGGAACTGTTTTACGACTTTTGCATTTTCTGTGCCGTTTAAAACACCACCTTCGTTTGTACCAAATTTAATTCCATTATGTCCTATAGGATTATGGCTGGCAGAAATATAAATAAATCCGTCAATTTTCTTAGAAAAAGCCATAATTTCTGGAGCTGAAACGACTGAACAATACTGTACAATGGCTCCTTTTTTTATAAGTGCATGGAGCATTGCATCTGCAATAGCAGGTCCAGTAGGTCTGGTATCTGTACCAACTGCAATAACAGGATTTTCCTGACCTGTTATTTCCTTTATGTAGTCAAAAAATACCCAGGCTGCAATAACACTTAATTTTTTATCATTTTCATTAATTTCTGGATTTTTATCCTGATCTTCACCTGATGGTGCAAAAACTTTTCTCCAGCCGGATGCTGATAAAATCATATTATGTTTCATATTATATATTTTACCACGGTTTGTAAGATTTAACAATTTTCTTATTGTTTACAACTGTGAAGATTGTTATAATCAACCTATGAATTACGTAGATGAATGCATGCCAGAAGCAGGACAGACAGTTATAGTTGGAATGTCTGGTGGAGTAGATTCCACATTAACAGCACTTTTATTAAAACAGAAAGGTTGTAATGTAATTGGCGTTACAATGAAATTATGGGATGGAAGACTTCCTGAAGTAACTGGTGAAAAACCAATAAAAGAAGCCTGTTATGGACCTGGTGAAGAAGAAAACTGTGCAGAATGTAGAAAATTCTGTGACGAACATAATATTCCTTATTATGAAATTGATTGCCAGGAAGAGTATCAGAAAAATGTTTTAGAATATTTTAAAAGTGAATATAGAGCCGGAAGAACTCCAAATCCATGTATTCGATGTAATGCTACTATGAAATTTGGTGCTTTGCTGGACGGTGTTTCTAAGCTTGGCATTAAGTTTGATTATTTTTGTACAGGCCACTATGCTAAAATTGTTAGACCAGAAACAGGTGTAATGGGTAGTGATGAAAAACCTTGCATGGTTGCAGGTGCCCTTGATGCTTCAAAAGATCAGACTTACTTTTTATATAGAATCCCTTCTAAAGTATTAGAAAAAGTAAGATTCCCACTTGCTTCAATAAAAAAAGCGGAAGTTTTTGAATTGGCAAGAAAAGCTGGACTTGATGCTGCAAACAGAGAAGAAAGCCAGGATTTTATTGGTGAAGAATATTTTGACATGCTTTTTTCAGATAAGGAAAGTATTCCAGGCGACATTATTGATTTAGATGGTCATGTTCTTGGAAAACACAGAGGAATTGAACACTACACAGTAGGACAAAGAAGAGGTCTTGGTGTAGCAGTAAACTATCCTGTTTATGTTCATTCTATTGATGCAAAAAATAATGTTGTAGTATTAGCTCCAAATAATGCCTTAAATTCACAAGGCCTTATAGCAGATGATTTTGTCTGGCCAGCAGGGGTAGAACCTAAAGAAGCCTTTGAAGGATATGTAAAAATCAGACTTGCAAGTAAACCTGTTAAAGCTGTAATTACTCCTTATGAGCCAGAAGCTGGTGATGATTTTAATTATATTGGAAAATGCTGGAAGGTTATGTTTGAAGAGCCTCAAAGAGCCGTTGCACCTGGACAATCCGTTGTAATTTACAATGATGGAGTTATCCAGGGTGGCGGAATTATTTCTAAAGTAATTCGTTAGTTAATGATAAGTGAATAGCTGATACTTTTTTTATTTCCAAGATAGTCTGCAACTTCTATACCAAGAGTTGCCTGTCCTGGAGTTAAAACAGTTTCACCAAGCATCTGTAAATCTGAATTAGGATAAATATTGCTGCTTAAATACTGTTTTTTACCGTTAATGTAGATTTTACAGTTATCTTCATTTATTGTGTCAAATGTAAGTTCGTCTACAACAACACCGTTAATTGTGATTTTAGACTTGTATGGACAGGCAACATTGTTTCTGTCCTGATAAACTTTATAAGTTCCAGAAGCAATGTTTTTTGTTTCTGAAAGTTTAAAGAAATTTCCATTTTTATTCTGCAATGTAATTCCTGAGATAATAAGTGCAATTTCATTATTTGTACGAGGCATAAAAATTTTAGGATTAATTGCAGAACCTTTTACTGAATCAAAAATCTGAAATTCCAGGTTACTTACTCTTACCTGATATCCTGAAGTTCCTGTAGAACCAATGTGTTCGTCCTGTGCAAAAGTTTTTTTAGCCGAAAGATTTTTATCAAGAGTTTCTTCATCAAGATTACCATATACTGAAACAAGGTCATCATTATGTGAAAGAAGAATGGAATTACCTAAAGTAGTAGGGAACATGGAACTGTCATTAGAATCGTTTTCCATGTAAATTAAAAGACGGCCTTCTCCAATAGCCTTTACATCGTCAGGGTTTTCAAAAATGAAAGAAGGGCTAATAAGTTTTCCTCTAAGCTGTCCAAAATATGACTGAATGTTTTTAGATGTAAAATCTTCTACAGGCCAGTTGAATGCATACACAGCTGAAATAACAAGAAGAGTAACTGCAATAAAAATAGAAATAGTCTTTTTCATGTTATTCTCTCTCCAGTTTGATTTTTGAAATTGTATTGTCTTTACCAATGTATAAAGCATTGTCCATTGTTCTTATGAATGCGTGGTTTGCAGTAAATGTAAAAGAACCTTCAAAAGTATTTGTTTTTTCAACTATATATACTGTAAACTCATTGCCATTTTGACCAAGTACAAAAAGCAGATTATCACTTTCTTCAAAAGCAATACATTTGTCTGAAAGTGGAAGTTTAAGTGTTGAATTTTTTTCTAAATCGTAAATTCCAAGACCGCCTTTATAATTATAGAAAACTCTTTTTCCATCTTTACTAAAACGTACAAGTGTTCTGCGGTTTAAGTCAGAGTCTAAATATTCATGGAAAATTACTTTTGTCTGATCTGTCTGATTTCTCTCTGTAATCATAAAACGCTGTTTGTCCTGACCAGAAAGTGTTGCAATATATTTTCCGTTTTCAGAAACATCTGCCCCATAAATAACAGAATAATCGCTGCCACCTGGAACAAATTCAAATTCCAAATCACCATTATAATTATTATGAACTTTTACATTACCGTTGGCATAACCAGAAATTGTAAAGTTTTTGTTGGAATTAAAAGCTGTAAGAGTGATGATATTTTCGCAAGTCCATTTTGCATTTCCATTTATATCACAAAGTGAATAAGAAGCTCCGCCTGGCAGCATAAGATAAATGCGGTCATCGTTTATAAATGGGAAACCTGAACCTTTAATAACTCCAGCTTTGCGGCCTTTGTTATCAAAAAAATCAATATCAGAAGCTTCTGTGTTGTAAAGAGCAAAAAAAGAATCAGAAATAGTAACTCTTGAAGGGAATGTTTTTAATAATGCGATTTTGCCCTTATCTGTAAAATAGCCTGCAGTCTGTCCTAAAGCAAAAAAAGTCTGTTTTTCTTCCGGATCAATATTTGTAGAAACTGGAGAAGAAAGATTCAAATTCCACTCAGGTACAAACTGATATTCTTTTGTAAGTGGAATAGCGGCAAACAGAATATAAAGAATGGTAAAAACTACTGCAATAACAGCAATTGTAATAGAGGTACTTTTCTTTGTTTTCATAATACTTTATATTATAATCTTAAAGGATAAAAATCAATTATTTAAACGAGGGTGCTATGACTGATGACATTTTAACAATAGAAGAAGTTTCAAAATATTTAAGAGTTTCAGACGAAACAGTTTGCGACTGGGCAGAAAAAGGTGAAATTCCAGCTGGAAAAATTGGAAACGAATGGCGTTTTAAAAAGTCAGAAGTTGAAAGATGGGTTAATGCAAGACTTTCTTCAGAATTTAATAACAATGCTGAAACAGAAGTTAAAATCCGCAATATTTTGTCACCAGACAGAATTGTATTTATTTCACAGAGCACAAAACATGATGCTTTAGTAGAACTTTCAAATGCACTCGCAGATGCACCTCAGATTAAAGATGCACCAGAATTAACAAAAGAAATTCTTAAACGTGAAGAATTAATGTCTACAGCAATTGGTAGAGGAATTGCAATTCCACATGTACGCCTTGCTTCGGTAACAGATTTAGTTATGGCAATTGGTGTTTGTAAAAAACCTTTAACAGATTTCCAGGCTTTAGATAATGAACCTGTTGAGCTTTTGATTATGATTGCTGCGGCCTATAATCAGCATTCATATTATTTAAAGACAATTTCTCATATCAGTTCTATTTTGATTAAAGAAGATTTAAGAAAAGCTTTAATTACAGCAAAAACAAAAGAAGAAATTTACGATATTTTAATTTCCAACTAATTAGTTGTATCAGGTAAATTTAGATCCAGGTGAACAGCAAACCATTTAGACTGATCTGCATGGTCTTTAACAATTGTTCCCCAGGTTATTTTTGCAGTTGTTTCTCCTAAAAGATAATTTGTATTATCAAACATGAACATTTGTCCTGGTGCCATAATATCTATGCCCGCCAGTGCATGAGAAAATGCAGGGGAAATAAGAAGTACTGAATCGATTTTTAATTTCTGCATAAAAGCACAGACCAGCATGCTTCTAGAGTCGCAGTCGTTGCCTGTTCCGCATAAAACTGCAGGAAGACTGGTAAAATCAGATTCAGCCTGAGTTGCCGCCCGATTGTATTGGAAAGTCTGTACCCATGATAAAATTTTTTGTGCAAAAACTATTTCATCTTTTTTATCTGGTCTACAGGTTTTAGGATAAAAAGCTTTTAGAACATCATTAATAACATTTTCAATTCTTCTGTAATTGTCTCTGTAAATTAAAGAATAGTATCTTTTCCAGGCTTGTATTCGTTCTTCATCAGAAGCATATTTTTGAAGGCGAAGAATTGTATATTCCATTTCTATTAAAAATTGAGCAGCTTCTTCATCTGCTTCATTAATATAAGAAGTGATATTTTTCCCATCTATGTTAAGAGTAATTTTTTTATCTTCTAGTAAAGGGTAGGCAAAAGTTGTAACAGGACCTGGAGTATAATATTCGCTCCAGTCAAGACAGATGCTGTTAAGACAGCTCATAATAATTGACTGAGAAAAACTGTTGTTTTGGGAAGGGGCATATCCTAAAAATAATAAATAATTTGATTTGTCGTAAGTTGGAGTTGTAAGAGCAAGACCGGAATAAGTAGTACTCATATTCATTTCGAAAGTACCAAATGCACATTCCCTGTTATTCCAGACAAAAGGAGCTTCCTGATTTACAGTACTGATTTTATCAAGACTTTCAATCATAAAATCTTCACTGGAATTATAAAAACTTTTATCTGTCATTTTACAGATTATGGTAATATCGTTTTCTTCGTTATAAAGAACAATGCTGTTTGAAGTTTCTTCTAAAGTAATAAAACCATTTGTTTCATTCATTAAAAAATGATTGGAAATAATATTTTGCTGAGCAAAAGTGAAAGTGCTTAAAAGTAAAAAAAGAATGGAAATCAAAAAAGTTTTACATCTTGTCATTTTATATTGCCTCTATTATATTAAATCGGATGGAACAAATACAAATATTATTCGAAAATGATGAAATACTTGTTGTGAATAAACCTGCCGGACTTGCTGTTCAAGGGGGCGAAAATATTTCTCATTCATTAGATAAAGATTTTTCACAGGCTCTTGGTTACAAAATATATCTTGTACATCGCTTAGATAAAGATACTGCAGGATTAATGGTTGTTGCAAAAAGTTCAAAAGCTGCAGGAAAGTGGACAAATCTTATTGGTTCCAAAGTTGTAAAAAAAGAATATATTGCAGTTTGCGTAGGCTCTTTAAAACAAAAAAAAGGTGTAATTGATGAAAGTCTTTTGCAGCATGGAGAAGCCCGTAACGCGGTAACTCACTATAAAGTTGAAGAAGAGCGGCAGATTGAACTTTCTACCGGGCCTGTAAATTTTTCAAAAGTACGGCTTGTATTGGAAACTGGAAGAATGCATCAGATTCGTATTCATCTTTCAAAACAAGGCTGTCCAATTGCTCAAGACGATCAGCATGGAAATTTTAAGGTAAATAAGCTTCTTAAAAAAGAACTTAAAATGAAAAAAATGCTTCTTGCTTCTGTAAAACTTACAATTCCTTTAAATGGAAAAGATGTAAGTTTTGAAATTCCATTACCAGAACATTTTGCACCTTTTAATTAGTTTCTATATAAATAATCAATCTTGACCGTTTGAATAATAACAGTTAAAATGTATTCTATGTATGATTTAAAAGATTCAGATTTTTTTGATATGGATGAAGATGCATTTGACACAGTAGTGGAAGATGATATCTCTTTTACAGGTGATGTAAGAATCAAAAAAACATTTTTAATCCGTGGAAAAATTAAAGGTCACATTGACTCTGAAAGTGATCTTGTTGTAGATACTAATGCTGTTGTAGAAGCAGATATTACAGCAGAACGTGTACTTATTAAAGGTCGTGTAAAAGGTAATGTTAGAGGAAATAAATTAATCTTTGTTTCTTCAACAGGAACTTTAATTGGTGATATTACAAGTCAGAAAATAGTACTTGAACCAGGTAGTGAATTTACTGGTAAATGTACAATGGTAAAATAATTATGAAAATTAAAAAGTATTTATTAGCCCTTATTTTATCTTCTATTTTTGTTTCAACATATGCTCAGACAAAAGATGCTTTGGTATTGTACCAGCATGGAAGATATCGTGAGTCAATTCAGGTTTGTGAAGAAGAATTACAGTCAAATCCTAATCGTATTGAATCTTATGTAGTAATGTGCTGGTCTTTGGTAGAAAATAAACAGTATGCCGAAGCAGAACAGAGAGCTAAAACAGGATTATCAATTAGTCCTTATGAATTGCGTTTGATTGAAATTTTAGCAGAAGCTCAGTATTACCAGGGAAAAAATAATGCTGCTTTGGAACAGTTTGAATTATATGTTTCAAATGCAAAAGAAAATGCCGGTCGTTTTGGTAAAGCATATTATTTTATGGGTGAAATCTACATAAAACTTGCAAGATACCAGCACGCAGACATTTCTCTTTCTACTGCAGTAAAAGCTGAACCTATGATTGATAACTGGTGGGTTCGTCTTGGTTTTGCCAGAGAAATGGCTGGAAATTATGCAGAAGCAATTGCAGCTTATGATGAAGCTCTTCGTTTGAATGGTTCAAATGTAGATGCAACACAGGGTAAATCAAGAGTTTCTTCTCAGCTTAGATAATAAAGAAATACAGTGAAAAATATACACATTGAAACATTGGGTTGCCGCTTGAATCAGATTGAAAGTGAAGCTGCAGCCCAATATTTTTTAAAAGAATCCTTTACAGTAACAATGAATCCCACAAATGCAGGTCAGTCGGAAGATGAACAGACTGTTCTTTGTATTTTAAATACTTGTACTGTCACACAAAAAGCAGAACAGAAAGCCAGACGAATTATAAGACTGATGCTTAAAAAGTATCCTGCAGCATTGGTAATAGTTACTGGTTGTTATGCTCAGCTTAGTCCTAAAGAAATTGGGGAAATGGATGAAAGAATATTTGTTCTTCCAGGGCAAATTAAAAGCCGCATTACAACAGTGCCTGCCTTGCTTTTGGACATTTTAAAACAGGGGATGTGGAGTGCAGTTGATTTTAAATCAGTCTTAGATGAAAAACTAAATGCAAAAAAACAGGAAAAAATTGATTTTGCTGAAGATTCATTTAAGCTTTCTGCTACAAATTTTGTTGCTCATTCAAGGGCTTCATTAAAAATTCAGGATGGATGTAACAGCAGTTGTTCTTATTGTGCTATTCATTTAGCCAGAGGTAAAAGTGTTTCTGTTGATTTTAAAACTGCTTTAGAAAGAGTACAGGAACTTGAAAATAAAGGATACGATGAAGTTGTTTTAACTACAGTTAATATTTCCCAATATAAAGGTGAGTTTGAAGGAAAATATTATAATTTTGCAAAACTTTTATCATATTTACTGAAAAATACCAAAACAATCAGTTATAGAATAAGTAGTCTTTATCCTCAGATTGTTGATGAAGAATTTTGCAGTGTAATTTCTGATAATAGAGTTAGACCTTTTTTTCATATTTCGGTTCAGTCTGGAAGCAACAAAATTTTACAATTAATGAATAGAAATTACGAAGCAAAGGCTGTGTTAGATGCATGTAATAAAATCAGACAAGTGAAAAACAATCCTTTTATTGCATGTGATATTATTACAGGTTTTCCAGGTGAAACTGACCAGGATTTTGAAGAAACAATGAAGTTATGCATGGATTGTAATTTTACCTGGATTCATGCTTTTCCATATTCAGAACGCCCTGGTACTGTAGCTGTGACCCTTAAAAATAAAGTTCCTCAATCGATTAGTGGTGAGCGTGCCGCAAAACTTACCCAATGGGCTATAAAACAAAAAATTGAATATATAGAAAATTTTAAAGGGAAGAGTCTTGCCGCAGTAGTGGAAAGTATAAGAAATCCTGCAATAAAAGCATTAAACAACAATACAAATACATATCACGCAATGACAGAAAATTTTATACATTGTGAAATAATCACAAAAGATCAGCTTGTGTTGAATAAAGAAATAAAGGTAGAAATTACTGAAGTTCTAAAAGAACGCATAATAAAAGGCGGAGAAATAGAAGCCCGAGCTATAGTTATACATTAATTTTTCATAAAAAAAAGTTAAAAAAAAATGCATTTTTTGGTTTTGTCTACTTGAACAAAATTGTGATTTTGTATATATTATTAATACATCAAACGGGCAGTAGCGCAGCTGGTAGCGCGTCTGGTTTGGGACCAGGATGTCGCAGGTTCAAATCCTGTCTGCCCGACTAAAAACCTTGTTACAGAAAATGTAGCAAGGTTTTTTTATTTTAAATCAATTGGCAGACAGGATTTGAAACGGAGTGAGCGATCCTAAAAAAGGCGAAGACTTGGAGCGTTTTTTAGGAAACTTTGCCAGGACGACAAAGTTAGAGAACGCAGGCGACGCAGAGGGATGCGACAGGAAGTCGTAGCCCGTCGCGGAAAATCCTGTCTGCCCGATAAAACCTTGTTGTGAAAGCAGCAAGGTTTTTTT
>JAKSTH010000010.1 GCA_024402655.1 Treponema sp.
CTTTTCATATAAAAATGATGTTCGGTCAGCATTAAAAAAAATAGATTCTTTAAAAAAATCATAGGCAAATGCATTGCCAGCCAATAAACTCAATAAAAATAAAATTTTTGTAATTTTGGATTTTAAAATATTCATAATTTTATTATATCATTTTGCAGAAATAATTTATACAAATTTCTCATTATAAGGCTTAAGTCTTCTTTAACAACTTCAAGCCTTATTTTTAATCCAATATTTTTTATTCTTATAATATGCCGGAAGAAAAATTTTGGTAATGATTTTTATAGCTTCAGTTCTAGTCATTTATTTCTTGCTTTGTATATACATAAAGAATATAATTTTATTAGAACAAAAAAGTAGTGAGAGACAAATGAATATTTTAATTACAATAGCCTATTTAGATGGATGGTCAGGTGCTCCTATCCAAATTTATGAATATTGCCAATATCTTTCAAAAACAAATCAAGTAACAGTTTTATGTATAAATGCTTCAGCTGAATTTAAAAATTTATTCACTAAAATTAATGTAAATATATTCGAAATTACTAAAGATACATATCCACTTGAATACGATTTTGTATATTCTTTTCATTTCCCTATTTTTTCTTATTTGATAGAAAAAGGTCTATCGACAAAAAAATGGGTTGCTGGTTCCTTATCTCCAGTTACAAAATTAGAAAGTTTTCCCTCTTATTGGGAAAAAGCAAATTTTCTTACAGTTCATTCTGGTCGTAGTATTGAGCTTAATAATATGCACTTTGGTATACCAACCAATTCAATGAAACTTTTTGGAAATCCTATACCAGATGAATATGCAAATTATAATCACCATAAAAACGGTTTTCCTAAAATTCCATCTAAAATTGGAATTGTATCTAATCATATTCCAAATGAATTACTTAAAATAAAAAAATATCTTCCTAAAAAGATTAAAATTGATTTTATTGGTTATCATAAAAAATACATTAAGATTACACCACAAATTCTTTCAACTTACGATTTAATTATAACGATTGGAAAAACTGTTCAATATTCACTTGGATTAGGAATTCCAATTTATGAATACGATATTTTTGGAGGCTGTGGATATATCACTCCTCAAAATTATGAACCTGAAAAGTTCAGAAATTTCTGTGGGCTTGCAACAGAACGTAAATTAAATACTAAGTCTATTGCAAATGAAATCTTACAAGGCTATGAATCTGCAGTTCAAAATATTGATAATTTAAAATCACTTGCTTTAAATGATTTTCTACTTTCTAAACTTATGAAAAATTTTATGGATTTAGTCATCGCTGCACCTGAAATTAATTTAAGCAAAGAAAAACTTAAAGATTATTCCCTTGAACTTAATCATGATACTGAAACTTTTAATTTAATGTATTTATTGAATAAAAGATTTTTAAATAGATTAATTGACTTTATTAGAAAAAAAATACACGGTCGCAAAAATAAATGAAAAAAAATACATTTCAAAGAATATATGAATTATTAAATAAAAAACAAAGATTAATATGTTTTGTAATATTATTTCTTTCTCTCATTTCTGCAATACTCGAAAGTATTGGTGTTTCAGCCATAATTCCTTTAATTTCATTATTTTTAAACAAAGAATTAATTTACAATTCTACATTTGTTCAATCATGTTCTTTTCTTCGTAATTTGTCTTACGAAAAACTTGTTATTTTGTCTTGTTCACTTGTTGTTCTTTTTTATTTTATTAAAAATCTTTACTTTATTTTTTTCTCTTGGATCCATAATAAATTCAGTGCAAAAATCAATAGAGATATTTCAATTACACTTTTTAAATCTTATATGAAATGTGGATATCCATTCTTCTTACAACATAATCTTGGATATTACATTAGAGGTTTAGATTTAGACACTTCTTATTTTTATGATGTTATAAAACTCTTTTTCCTTTTAGTAACAGATATTCTTTCAGTTTTACTCATATTCCTTCTTTTATTATATACCAATTGGATTATGTTTTTAGCTGTTTTCATTTCAGGTATTATTTGCGTATTATTAATGCATTTCATTTTTCAAAAACAAATGCTTAAAGCTGGCAATCAAGTTAGAACTTATGCTCATAAAGCTTCTCAAGATCAGACTCAGGCAATTCAAGGAATAAAAGATGTTTCTATTTTAAGAAGACAAAACTTTTTTATAAAAATATTTAAGGAGCATAAAACCTACCAGCAACAGGCCACAGTAAAACTTAATATTGGACAAATTGCACCAACAAAAATAATCGAAATTATCTTTGTTACAGCAGTTATAACTACTATTGGTTTTTCAGTATTAAATCTTTCTAATACTGAAATGTTTATTGCCCAATTGTCAGCTTTTGCATTAGGTTCATTTAGAATTCTTCCTGCATTAGGCAGAATTTCTTCAAGTATAAATGGAATTCTTGCAAGAAAAGAATCTGTATATAGTCTATATGATTCAGTCTTAGCCTCACAAGATTACATTGAAAAACATCCAGAGGCTGATTTTGAATCTACTTCAGATAAAGTTCAATTTATTGGATTTAATAATAAACTTTCATTAAATAATATATCTTTTAAATATAATAATGATTCATCAAACATTATTGAAAATTTAAATCTTGAAATAAAAAAGGGTTCATCCATTGGTTTTATTGGACAATCAGGAGCTGGTAAATCAACTTTAATTGATGTATTATTAGGTTTATTAAAACCATCCACAGGAAATATTTGTATTGATGGAATTAATATAAACGATATTCCAAATACATGGTCTAAATTAATTGGATACATTCCTCAATCAGTTTATCTTACAGATAATTCTATAAAAAATAATATTGCATTTGGCATTGAAGATTCAAAAATAGATCTTAAATTAATTAATAAAGTTATAAAATGGGCTCAACTAGATGATTTTGTAAAAACTTTACCTGAAGGAATAAACACCTTTGTTGGAGATAGAGGAGTTCGTTTATCCGGAGGACAACGTCAACGTATTGCTATTGCAAGAGCTTTATATAATAGACCTGAAATTTTAATTTTGGATGAAGCTACAAGTGCTTTAGATAATGACACTGAAAAAGCAATAATGAATACAATCAATTCGCTTCAAGGAAATATTACATTAATTATTGTAGCACATAGATTAACAACTATTAAAAACTGTAATTATATTTATGAAGTAAAAGAAAAGAGTCTTATAAAAATAGAAAAAGAATCTTTATTCAACTAATCTTCCCCATAAAATTTCACATATTTACATTTTACTAGTTTATATTTTTCAGAATTTTGGTAAAATAAAAATATGACAATTCTTAAATTATTAAAAATTATTTTCTGGATGATTTTCCATGGAAATATTCTTAAAAAAGCAAAAAAATACGACAAAGAAAATAATATTGAAGCAAGAGATAAACTTGTTCAGGAATGTGTTCCTGTTTGGGCAAAATATGTTCTTGATCTTTGTCCTGCAGAAGTAGAAGTTACTGGTCAGGAAAAAATTCCACAGGATCAGGCTGTTTGTTTTGTAAGTAATCATCAGGGAAATATGGATATTCCAGTTTTACTTGGTTTTGTACATAAACCAATGGCATTTGTTGCAAAAATTGAACTCGCAAAGATTCCTATGCTTTCAGACTGGATGAAACTTATGCAGTGTACTTTTTTGGACCGAAAAAGCCCTCGAGCTTCTGTTCAGGCAATGCATGATGCAGTTGAAGGTCTGAAAAAAGGTTATTCCCAAATGATATTCCCAGAAGGTACTAGAAGTCGTGGTGGTCCGCATCATGAATTTAAAGCCGGAAGTTTCAAGTTAGCTTATCAGGCAGAATCCATTATTGTTCCTGTAACTATTAATGGAACCTGGAAACTTTTAGAAGAGAAAGGAAAACTTCAGAAAGGAAAAGTAACTATTACTATCCACGATCCAATTCCTACAAAAGGAATGACAAAAGAAGAAATGCATGAACTTCCAGCAAAGGTTGAACAGATTTGTTGTGCACCTCTTCCTCCTCCAATTCAATTGGAAAATAAAAAACACGGTCTTTTATAATTGAATATTTGCCTTTGGTTATAATTAATTTTTATTTATTAGCCAAAGGTAATATTTTTATTTTTTGATTACTATTTACCTTTTTCATTTCATCTACAAATTCTTGTGGATTAGCTGTATTCCCTTTTACCATATCATAATGAGTTGGAATAACTATTTCTGGTTGTAGCATATTTGTAAGTTCTACTGCTTCTTTAATATTTAAATTTCCAATTATTCCCTTTGCAGCTTTTTCTTCATCCATTCCATTTATTGGTGGAAAAAAATAATCAATTTTTCCAATATTAAGTAAATCTTTTTTTAATTGTTGTGTAAGATATGTGTCTCCTAAATGAAAAATATGTTTTCCGTCAAAAACTATACTATATGCCAGATTATCTTCCACATTATGAACTGGATGTGCTGTAGAAATTCCTAAAACTTTTAGCCCTTCTAAAAAAAGTGTTTCCCCGGCTTTTAATCCATGTATTCTTTCCGAATTTATTCCTTGCTTTTTTAAAATATTAATACATCCGTTTGGAATAATGAATTCAGTATTTTGATTTTTATCTGCAATTTTTGATACTGTTTCCAACGCTAAATGATCTATATGATTGTGTGTGCAAAAAACATAATTTACATTAAGCTCTTCTGGTTCAAAAACAGGAGGATAATTTCTTATAGACTGTCCATTTTCAATTAAATCATTTAAAACGGGATCAATTGCAAAACTTATTTTTTCAGATTCAAAAATAAAACCACACTGCCCTAAAAATTTAATATTCATTTTTTTATACCTTCGTTCATACTGCCGCTTCTAAATCCTTTTAAATCCAGGGTAACATATGAAAAACCAAATTCCAAAAATTTCTCTGTTATAGTTTTACGTATTTCATCTTTCATAATTTTTTCAAAATCCTGAGGCAAAACTTCTATGCGGGCAATTGTTCCGTGTAATCTTACTCTCATCTGGGTAAAGCCCAAATCAACAAGTAATTGTTCACCTTTTCCAACCATAATCAGTTTTTCTTTTGTAATTTTTTCACCATAAACAAATCTTGTAGCAAGACAGGCAAGTGAAGGTTTATTCCATGTTGGAATATTCAATTCCTGTGAAATATTTCTTATTTCCTGTTTTGTTAAACCTGCAATTA
This sequence comes from Treponema sp., assembly GCA_024402655.1. Classification (GTDB taxonomy): domain Bacteria; phylum Spirochaetota; class Spirochaetia; order Treponematales; family Treponemataceae; genus Treponema_D. Next base: position 5,178 of record JAKSTH010000010.1, read on the forward strand.
CTAAAGGACTTTTTATATCCATTTCTTTTATTGCTTTTAATCCAGGTCTAAAATCACCAGAATCATCAACATTTGAACCTTCACATATAGTTGAAATTCCATATTCTAAGGCTTTATTTTTTATCATTGTAAATAAGGCTTTTTTACAGATATAACAACGGTCTACAGGATTCTCTTTAAAACCTGGAATTTCAAGTTCATCGTATAAAATTTCGACCTGTGGAATATTATTTTTTTTACAAAAATCTGAGGCACTGTTTCTTTCTCTTGCAGGAAAACTATTTGCAACCAGTGTAATTGCAATCATATTTTCACCAAGTACATCATGACATACTTTTACTAAAAAAGTAGAATCAACACCACCTGAAAATGCAACTGCAACTTTTCCTTCTTCACGAAAAAACGATTTTAATTTTTCTAATTTTTCAGTTTCCAAATTAGTCATTAATAATCTTCCTTAGAAATAATATCTCTAACTTCTTTAAGACTTAATTCATTTTCTAAAGCAATTCTTTCTAAATCATCATACTCATATTTTGATTTTGCAACCTCGTATCCTGAGGATGATTTTACTCTTACTTCACCTAAAGTTGTCTGTATTGTTGAAATATCTCTTTTTAAAATATTTCTTTCGTAATTTATGAGCCTGATTCCAATTGTTGTTGTATGTTTAAAAAATGTTTTTAAGATTTCATCTTTTTTATCACTTGTACAAATAACTGAAATCAATGTTCCCGGACGATTTTTTTTCATGTTTACTGCAGTTGTAAAAACTTCTCTAGCGCCTGCTTCAAAAAGTCTGTTCATGGCAAATCCAATATCTTCACCAGTCATATCATCTACATTTGCTTCCAGTTTAATAATCTTATCTTCATAATCATTAGAAACAAATTCTCCAGCAAAAATTCGTACACAGTTTGCAGCAGGAAAATCTTTTTTACCACAACCTATACCAACTTTTTCTACTTTCATCATTGGCTGGCTTTCAAAAGATGAAGCAAAATATTTTAATAAAGCTGCACCCGTTGGAGTACATAGTTCCCCTTTTATTTCTCCCTGATAGTATGGAATCCCTCTTAAAAGATATTCTGTTGCAGGAGCTGGAACCGGCATAATTCCATGAGCACAATGAACCTGACCTGATCCAACATGAACTGGAGAAGCAATAACTTTTTGAGCACCAATTTTGTTCATTAAGTAACAAACTGCAGTTATATCCATTATTGCATCTTTATTTCCAACTTCGTGAAAATGAATCTGGTCTACAGGCATTCCATGAGCATGACTTTCTGCTTCTGCAATCAAAGTGTATACAGCCTGTACATCTTTTTTTACAGCATCAGAAATATTAAGTGTTCTTAAAGTGTCTACAATATCAGACAATTTATGGTGTTCATGATGATGATGTTCGTGATGATGCTGCTCTATTTCATCATGATGATGATGTTCTTCATTGTGATGGTGATGATGAGTTTCTTCATGCTCATGTTCTTCCTGATGATGATCATGACTTTCTTCTTCTTCCCCATTTATTAAAACACTTACATGAGTTCCTTTAATTCCACACTTTATTACTTCCTGGCAAGAAAACTCAACACCTTCTAAACCAATGTTTTTTAATGTCTCTAAAGCTTCTTTCTTTTCATCTTCAGATAAAAGTTCAAGTAAAGCTGCAGTAAGCATATCTCCAGCAGCGCCCATTTTACATTCTATATATAAATTTTTCATGATATTTCCTATTTTATATGATTTATCATACTTGCCTGGTAAGCAGCTCCAAAACCATTATCAATATTTACAACACTAATTCCACTGGCGCAACTGTTAAGCATAGAAAGTAAAGCAGAAAGTCCGCCAAAACTAGCCCCATAACCAACACTTGTAGGAACAGCAAGTACAGGACAATCAACAAGTCCACCAACAACGCTGGCTAAAGCACCTTCCATTCCTGCAATTGCAATAACAACCGTTGCATTCATAAGAATATCCAGCCGTGATAAAAGTCTGTGTAAACCAGCAACTCCTGCATCATAAACTCGTTCTACTTTGTTTCCTAAAGCTTCACAAGTTTTTGCGGCTTCTTCTGCTACTGGCATATCGCTTGTACCACCTGTTACAATAACAATAGTCCCTCGTCCATCAGGTTCAGGCAATTTTCCACAAATCCCGATTTTACTCATTTCGTCATAAGTAAAACAAAATTCTTTTTCTTTAGACAAAACTTCTGCTGCTTCTTTTTTCATTCTGGTAATTAGTACTGTTTTTTGTCCTGCGTTAATTGCACTTTTTGCAATTTCCAGAATCTGAACTGGAGTTTTACTTGCTCCATAAATTACTTCTGCAATTCCCTGTCTTAAAGCACGATGATGATCAATTTTTGCAAAACCCAAATCTTCAAAAGGAGCTTCTTTTATTTTAAGCACAATTTCTTCCTGAGTAACAGTTCCCTTTTTATACCCATCCAATAAATCTATTAATTCTTTCTTTTCCATACAAAATTAAATCAATGAATGATCTTCTCCAAAAGTTATTCTTCTGTCCGTAATCAGATTAAGTAAATTTTCATCATGGGTAGAAATAATCAAGGTTTTTCCAGCCTGCTTCCAACCATGCAAAAACTCCATTAAAGTTTCCCGTGCTTTTCTGTCTAAACCATTTAAAGGTTCATCTAAAACAAGTATTTCAGGATTCATAGATAAAACACATCCTAAAGCTGTTTTCTTTTTTTCACCGCCACTTAAATGATATGGTGCTCTATTTTCTAAAGCTGTAAGCCCCAAAAGCTCCATAACATCTTTACAGCGAGTTTCTATTTCTTCTTCAGAAAGTCCCATCTGTCTTGGACCATAAGCAATTTCTTCTTTTACACTACTGCAAAATAATTGAGTTTCAGGATTTTGAAACACATATCCCATCTTTTGATGAAGTTTTTTTGCAAAGACATCATCTTTCATCGCTTTTTCAGTAACTTCCTGGTTTTCAAATGTATATTTCCCTTTAGTTGCAAAAATTAAACCATTAAGTAATCTGATTAAAGTTGTTTTCCCACAACCATTGTCGCCTTCAATTCCAATACACTCTCCTTCATAAATTGAAAGATTTATATCTTTAAGAGCAGGAACATCATCATATTCAAAACTTACATTAAATAATTCTATTAAAGCCATTTTCACTTTTAATTATATTGCAACAATATAAATACCTGTATAAAAAATTAATATGACTAATGGTATAAAATCCATAAGTTTAGATTTTTGTTTTTTGGAAACGTAATTTCCATTAAATAAACGGCATTCCATAGCTTCTTGTGTTTCATGAGCCATATTCATTGACTGTAAAAATACATTTCCAATTATACCAGAAACAGATTTTTCTTTATTTTGATTTTTTCCAACACTTCTTAATTGCAGTGCAAAAAGTAATTCATAAGAAATATTACCAAGAATTAAAATATAATGAATTGTTAAATCAACAACAAAAATTACAAAAGAAGGAATTTTTATATAACTTAATGACGCAGTAATTTTATTCCAGGGAGTTGTTAAAGCAAATAAAATTAAGCAGCTGGTAGATAAAAAAACTTTTATAGAAATATTTATAAATGCATTACTTTTAAAAAATATAAAAGATGGCAGCATAATTAAAAAAGTAAATAAAGCTGCTATAAAACTTGTTGCAACAACTTTTTTTAAAATTTCAATTTTAGTAAAGCAAAGAAGCAAAATTAATCCGGCTGCTACAAAGGCACAGAAAAACAGATTTTTAGTTAATGCACATAAAAGAATTATGCCAAATACTAAAGCTAATCTAGTTCCGGCTCTTGTCTGAGAAATATTTTCATTTTTTTCTATATGAAAATGTCTGAACAACTTAAAGAAACTTAAAATAGTTTTAGTTATAAAACTATGGTTATCTTTTTCGGGAACATAATCATTTTTAGTATTCATCCATTCAGGAAGCTTAAAATCGTTTTTCTGTGCCATATTTAAGATTTACTTTGCTTTTTTAAAAGAGCTTATAATTCTAAATAAAATAACAAGAATTCCAATTCCAATAACAGCAGAAAGTATATAGGCAAGAATATCAGGAACACCATTCATACTATAATCAGGAATTATAGATTCTAAAGACCAGCCGTTTGCAAGACCAGATGGTGTATATCCAAGGGCAGTACCATTTGTTTCAATTTCTGCAATTTCTTCTGCTCCCCATTCTCCCCAGGCTGTACCTTCTGCAATTAAACCAAGTGGAACAAGAGCTACTAAAGCTGCAAGTAAAGCAGAAACAGAAAATACTTCTTTTTTAGAAATTTTATTTTCAGCAGTATTTTCCATAATTGCTGGAGACATTTTACAAATAAATGTAAGAACTGCCACAGTAAAAATTACTTCTGCCAGACCAAAAATTGTTAAATGACCAATCATCATAGAAGGAATGGAAATATTCAGTCCATATGGACAATATAAAGCCTGACCTGCTTCATTATGGAACAAATATGGCTGAATACCAAATTCAAAAGCCGCAAGCAAAGCTGCAATATTAATTCCTGCATAGGAACCAACTCCAGCTGCAATAACTTTATTCGAAACAGATGGTACATCATTTTTTGAAAAAGCTTTTATTAATATTTTATAAATAAAATATCCTAAAAAAGGCATGGCAAATGCCATATTAAAACAATTTGCTCCAAAAGACAGAATTCCTCCATCTCCAAAAAGCAATGCCTGAATGAATAAGGCAACAGAAACAGCAATACAAGCAGCTTCGGGTCCTAAAACTGCAGCAATTAAAGTTCCGCCAACAGCATGACCTGTAGTTCCTCCTGGAAGCGGAATATTAAACATCATACTTATAAAAGAAAAAGCAGAACCTACTCCAATCATAGTGATTTTTTCTTTTGGCAGTTCTTCTTTTACTTTTTTTACAGCATGAACCCAAACAGGAACCATGGCAGCTGTCATAACAGCACAAGTTGCAGGTGATAAATAGTTTTCAGGAATATGCATTTAGTTCTCCATAAAAAAAAGGTATATTCCTGTTCTTCCATAAAACAGTAATATACCTTCTTGATATATAATTCCAAATGTTATTTTAATTTTAATTTTTATTTTTTTAGTCTCTGACTTATCTCTTCAATAACACAATTAATTAAATTATCAATCTGATAAGTCTGAACACCAACTATGTTATTTTTACAATGATATATTGGTATAAGAATTCTGTCAGCTTTACTTTGTCCAACTGCAACTGCCATTTTTGGAGTGATTTCTCCATACATTGCATCTGCAATAACAATACCAACAGGTCCAACTATAAAGTCAGCATCTTTTGCACACACAACCACAGAATTTTCTCCTGTTGCTGCATGATCTGCACCAGCTTTAAGCATTGCAGAGGTTGCCGCAGAATTAGTACCAACTGCCACAATTTCTGCTTCTGGAAAAGCTTGTTTCAAGGCAGCAACAGCCGAACGACCAATTCCGCCACCTTGAGCATCAATTACCAAAATATTCATAAAAACCTTCAACTTCTGTTGAATAAGATATCTTCTGATACCCACATAATTAAATATATTATACAGGATATCAGTAAAATAATAAATCCATAATAATTGTATAAATCTATTTATTTTGAAAACAAAGTAATTGTAACACGTCTGTTTGCTGCTCTACCTTCTGGTGTACTGTTATCTGCAACCGGGCGGGAACTTCCTCTTCCCTGGCAGATACATTTTTCAGCTGGCACTCCTCGCTTTACAAGTTCCTGTGCAATAGTCCTTGCTCTTTCAATAGAAAGTTCCATTTCTCCATCAGAAACACCTGTATTTGCAGTATGACCTTCTATTAAAAAGGCAGGAGCATTACTTACAATTAAAAGCTGGGCTATTTCATTAAGTCTTTCTTCTTCACCTGGCAGTAATTTAGCACTGTCTGGCATAAACTGTAGGTTTTTCATTGTAAGACAAAGACCAGCTGCAGTTTCTTCTACACCTACTGAATCTCCTAAAGTAACTCCAATTCTGTTAATCACCGGCATGACTTTTTCTGCATTCATACTTGGTGCATATTCTGTAAACAGATTTATGCTTCCTTTAAATGAATATACATTTCCATCTGTATATAAAAAGTTATCTTCGCCATAATCTCTAATAACAACTGCATATCCAGTTTCTTTAGAAATATACATTGTTGCTTTATGTTTTCCAGTAGCACTTCTTAATTCACTATCCCCATTTTCATCAATTATGCCGTTTCCATAGCGGGTTGCCCATTCTGCACTTAAAACATAAACTTCTTCATTATGAAATACTTCTTCTCCAATAAAAGTATATAAAACTTCCATAGGAATTATAGTTGGTTTATTTTTATTTAAAGGATCTACAGAACGTTCTGCTTTTGCTGTCCAGGTATCGCCAATTTTTGCAGGATTTTTTGGAAAAGCTGGAAAACTTCTAAAACTAGGATATCCGCAATCTTCCAGCATTTCAAAACTGCCGTTTTCATTTATTCTAAAAGTTGAAGGAACTGCACTATTAATGGAAGGTGCAACAGAAATAGCTTTATGCAATGTTTTTTCATCCACATAAAAGCTTCCCTCATATAAACCATCTTTTCCGGCAATACAGGCTTTTACTTCTCTACTTACAAGCCCTATGTATTTATTATTGTCGTATCTTCTTAAGTCAGTTCGTTCCACCATTGTGTAATTTTTTCCGCCGTTATAGGAAAAAGAAATTGGTTCCTGACAAAAAACCATAAAAGAAACAAAAGATAAACAAATAATTCCTATCAGTTTTTTCATAAATAAAGCAACTCCTTTTGCATTTTATTCTAATAAAATAACCAGAGTCTAAGAACATTGTAACAGTGAAAGAATTAAATTAAAAGTTTTCTTATTTTTCCTAGAAACAAATACCAATTGACAAACTAGGTTATAAAACATATCTTTAAAACATGCCAGAACTTTCAAAAAGAACCGCTAATTTTACAGACTCAGTAATTCGAAGAATGACTCGAATTTCAAATCAATATGGTGCAGTAAACCTTTCACAGGGATTTCCTGATTTTGAACCTCCAAAAGAAATTTTAGACCGCCTTGCTCAAGTTACAAAAGAAGACTTTCATCAATATTCAACAACCTGGGGTTCACAAAATTTCCGCGATGCACTTGCTGCAAAAATACAACATTTTAGTGGCGTAACTGTAGATCCAAATGCAGAACTTGTTGTTACCTGTGGTTCCACAGAAGCTATGATGGCAGCCATGATGAGTGTTACAAATCCTGGTGATAAAGTAATTGTTTTTTCACCTTTTTACGAAAATTACGGGGCAGACACTATTTTAAGCGGTGCTGAACCTATTTATGTTCCACTTGTTCCACCTGAGTTTAATTTTGATGTAGATGTTCTAGAAGCTGCCTTTAAGCAAAAACCAAAAGCAATAATTGTTTGTAATCCATCTAACCCTTGTGGAAAAGTATTTACAAAAAAAGAATTAGAAATAATTGCTGATTTTGCAAAAAAATATGACACTTTTGTAATTACTGACGAAGTTTACGAACATATTCTTTATAAACCAAATGAACATGTTTACATGGCTTCTCTTCCTGGTATGAAAGACCGCACTATTACCTGTAACTCGCTTTCTAAAACATATTCAATTACAGGCTGGCGTCTTGGATACACTCAGGCAAATCCTGAAATAACAGACCGAATCAAAAAAGTCCATGACTTTTTAACTGTTGGAGCAGCTCATCCTTTACAAGAAGCCGCAGTTACCGGTCTTAAATTTGGTGATGACTATTATGCTGATTTACAGGAAAAATATACTCAAAAAAGAAATCTTTTCTTAAAAGGTTTAGACACAATCGGACTAAAACACACAGTGCCTCAAGGTGCCTACTACATTATGATTGATATTTCTGAATTTGGTTTTGAAAGTGATTTGGAATTTGCAGAAGTTTTAGCAAGAGATGTAGGTGTTGGTTCAGTTCCTGGTTCTTCATTCTTTAAAGAACCAGAAAACCGATATGTAAGGCTTCATTTTGCAAAAAAAGATGAAACTCTTTACGAAGCCTTAAATCGTTTGGAAAGTATCCGTCAAAAAATCAGAAAATAAATTAGAACTTTAATTCTCTGATTTTTTCTACCAGATTTCTTCCGTAAACTTCACATCCCAACTGATTTGGATGAAGATTATCAAGGAAGTATTCTGGTAAATGAGGAACTAATTCAAATCCTTCAACTACTTTTATATTAGGATATTTTCCAAGAATTGCTTTTAATTTGTTGCAGAATTTTACCAGAGTAGGAACACCTTCCAAATTATCTCCACGCCATAATGGTGTTATTACTAAAGTCGGAATATTTTTTCCATATAATTCAAATAATCTTGGATAATATTCTTCAATATCCTGCATTGTTTCGCATCCGTATTGATTTGTACCCAGTGCAACAATTATTTTTTCAGGTTTATATCCTTCCATCTTCAAAAGACAATTTTTATCGTAAACATATCCACCAATTCCCTGATTAATTATGTCATAATTCAATTCTCTATTTGCTACAGAAACATAAGTTTGAGAAGATCTTAATGGACCATAACCTTGAGTAATAGAATCTCCTAACCATAATACTTTTGTTCCTTTTTTGGCTGTCTTAAAATCACCATCAATTTCAAAGTTTTTAATACCTATAGTTGCATCTGCAGGAAGATAAATAATTACTTTTTTTTCTTCAATATCATCTATACCATCAAGATTCTTTTGTAAATCAAAAGTTATTGTTCCAGATTCTTCTAAATCTTTTACATATAAAATATTATTAATTACACCATTTACCATAGATTCAAAGGAATCATCAGAACCTTTCCAAAAAAACTTATAATCAAATTTAATAGTATTTGCTTTAGTTGTTATTTCAATTGTTTTAGCAGTAGAAGCCATACTTCTGTCATACCAGAAATCAGAAGCATTTTTAAAATATTCAATTTGATCTTTTGTATACTGAAATGATTTTAAATATCCATCAGAAGTTTCTTCAAAACTATATGCACCAAAATATATTTTTTGTAACTCGCTATTTGTTAATATCATTTTATTTACCTCTATTTATATTATATATCTTTATTTTAAATTTGTAATTTTTATTTATAAAATGACTATTACATTTTTTTGTAGTATAATAAAAATACATTTTTTTAAATTCGGAGATTTTAATTATGGGTAAAATGTCTAATCTAACAGCGAGATTTGTTCCCGTAACACTTTTATGCGGTTATGCAGGTGCCCTTTCTTTAAGATGGCATCAGCTTTCTCTTCTTTATAGAACCATTGATCAATATTTTGCAGGAATTGCATCTACACTTGGTGCAGTTACAATTTTGGGACTTGTTTTTGCATTTTTCTTTGCAAAAGCACTTGCTCCTATAAATAGCCTTGGAAATAGAATTGAAAAAGGAGAACCTATTACTCCTGAAGATTCTATTCTTGCAGGGAAAGTTAATTCTAAAATAAATCTTCTTGTTTTTATAGAAAATTCTCTAGGTTTTATAATTGGACAAACTGCTGTTTCCATAATTGATTTTGTAAATGGAGTTTACATATTTACACCTTCTCGTTTTGCTATTATTTTTGCTCAGGCAGTTTGTATTGGAACTATTATTTCTCTTTATGAAATATATTATTTTGATTTAGTATTTATTCCATTTAGAGAAAAACTTCAAATCCACAATATAAAGACTTATGGTACAAAGAAAAATAATTATATTGCTCATAAAATTCTTTTAATTGCAGTAATTACTCTCTTTTATATGGGTGTGAATGCTTATTCAACAGGGTATGGCCTTTTATATGGTGAAAACATAACTCCAGAAACAAACCTGATGAAAGAATTTATTACAAACGGAACTATTTGTATAATAATTAATTTCATTGAATGTATGGGATTATTTGTTATTGTATGCTTTGAAATGAAAAGACGTTTGCAGAGTATTACAAATGTAGTTCAAGAATTAGAGCAATCCGGAGATCTTTCAAGAAGAATAAATATTTCTATAAACGATGATATAGGTCTTCTTACAAGTTCCTTAAATGGTTTAACAGATAAACTTTCATCAACTATCAACAGTCTAAAAGATGAAACAAATACTGTAGCTACTTCTGCACAAATTTTAAATCAGTCTTCTTCCCGTTCTATAAATGCTTTGGATTCAATGAAAAATGCTGTTCAAACTATCGAAATGGAAGAAAAACGAACTAATGAAATTATTAATCTTACTTATAATGATATTGAAAGTTTAAGAAACAGTGCTAAACAGGTTGAAGAACAGATTTTGAATCAGAGTTTGGCAATGGAAAGAGCGTCTGCCTCTGTTGAAGAAACTGCTATGAATCTTGTAACAATTTCTGACACCACAAAAAAAGCTGATACAATTACGGAAAGTTTAAGATCTGCCAGTGATGCCGGAATGAATTCCATAAATACAGCCGAAGAAGCAATAAGTCTTATTCAGCAATCTAGTGAAGAAGTTGTACATACAGTAGCAATGATTCAAACAATTGCAAGTCAAACAAATCTTTTGGCTATGAATGCTGCAATTGAAGCTGCTCATGCCGGTGATTTAGGTAAAGGTTTTGCTGTTGTTGCTGATGAAGTAAGAAGTCTTGCTGCTACAACTTCTAAAAATGTTCAAACTGTAAGTAAAAATATGAAAGAAATGGAAGAAAAAATTCAAAATGGTGTTAATGCTATGCTGGATGCAAAAAAAGCCTTCTCTTCTATTAATTCTGGAGTTGCTGAAACAGCTGATATTGTTCGTCACATTGCAGAATCTGTTGAAGAACAAAGATTAGGAACAGCAGAAACTTTATCTGCAACCCAAGAAGTTGTACAATCAATTTCTTCAATTAAAGAATTAGCAGTTTCTCAACGACAGCACACAGATAATGTTTATGAAAATACAAAAAACATTGTAAATTCATCAAATTCAATCTCAGAATCCCTAATACAAACTACAGCAGTTTCAGAAAACTTAAATGAAATTCTTACAGATGTAAATAACTGTGTAAACGAAAATACAAATTCCGTTGAAAAAATGAAAACACATATTAACGGTTTTCAAACAAAATAACTATTGCATAAATGACACGAAATCATTATAGTGTCATTATAATAAAAAAGTGGTTGTATATATAAAGATTTTTTCTTTCTATCTGCAACCACTTTTTTTTAATCTATTTTTATAATTTTTTCATAAAAGGAGAAAAAAATGAAAAAAATTATTCTTGCAGCTGCATTAACATTAGCTGCTTTCACTGCTTTCGCTCAGCAGTCAACAGGAAAAGGACCTGATTTTAAAAACACAATTTCAACAGGTATCGTAAATTGGGACTTAACAAACAAAGATGCCGAATTCGCAGGTCTTTACAATAATACTTCTGTTGAACTTCTTTCTGGAAAAGTAGACTGTGGTATTGATGCTACATTCGGTCTTCTTAAACCATCTGCAAAACCAATTCAGTTTACAGACATGAATATCAATGACTGGTATATTGAATTCCGTCCTTTTGAAAAGTTCACATTTGGTCTTCATGATGTTATTTACACACATGGTTCATACCTTCCAGTTTTAGGAACAAATATTAACAATGGTAACATTGGTTCAGACATCGTTGTTGTATGGCGCCCAGTTCAGGGTATGAGAATTGGTTTAGGCTATGGTATCCCATCTTTCTTTGGAGAAGATAATTATGCAAACGAAGCTCATCCTGTTTTCAATGTAGGTGCTGACTATACTTACGGAAAGAAGTTTTCAGTAGGTTTCTCTATCCGTGATATTATCAACAACTTTGGTGCTGGTATTTATGGTGAAGTTCTTGCAGTTGAAAATCTTTATGTAACATATGGTTATACATACAATAATGATGCAACATCAATTGAAGAAATGTTTTCTAAAGCTTATACAGACGGTGACATGAATTTAGTTTATAACAATTTGGAAAAAAATATTTTCCTTGGAAAACACATTGTTTCGTTAGGTGCTACTTATAAATACAAAAAAGCTGACTTTGCTTTAGACTTTGCTTATAGTAATATTTCTTCAAATAACATTTTCTACATTGGTAGTGATATTTCTTTTGCTGCAACTGATGCTATTGACCTTGGTTTCAAATATACAGTTTTAACTGATTTTGATGGAACATCTTATATGAGATTCAATCCAAGCTTCGACTACTCTGCAAAATCATGGGGATGTGGTGTTGGTGTGAATTTCCTTATGTTAAATGAGAGCGGTACAAAAGCAAATATGCTTTCATTCCCAGTATACTTTGAATTCTCTCTCTAATAGAAATCAAAATACACTGTAACTTAAAAGACTATCTGGTTTATCTGGATAGTCTTTTTTTTCCTTCTGGAGGCATCATTCCGTTTTCAGGAGCTGGCATTCCTTCTGGAGGTTCTGGCATTCCATTTTGAAAGTTTTCATCAAATTCAAAAGGCCTGTCACCTCTTTTTTCAAAGTCTCCTCCTCTTCCAAAACCTCCACCTTTGCCAAATCCAAAACCTGTTTCACTAACATTTACTTTAGAAACAGTTGATTCAATTGTATATGTTTCAGAAGTTTTTCCATTTACTAAAATTTCACATTCCCCTTTTTTTATTTCAGGAATACTCAAAATAATAATTTCACCAGCCCGTGAAGGCAGTTCTTTTTCAAATAAGATTTTACTGTTTTGTTTAATTGAAACCGTTTTTCCACTATATTCATTTGCACCTAAAACTAATATATTCTGAGTGGAGTTTTCAGACGGCATAGTTATATTTGAAGATCCAAACCCAATTACAGTTCCACCATTAATTACAAAAGGACTATTATCACAATCAAATGCACATTCAGGTGTACTAATTCCACATGCTTCTATAAAACCACCATTTATAATGATTCCAGAAAATCCGTTTGCATCAATAGCATCATTTTGTGAACTTGCCACATTTATATTTCCATCATTAATTTGTATAGAACCACCAGCATTAATCCCATCATCTGTTGCATCAATTGTAATATTCCCGCCATTTATAATTAAATCATATTTTGCTTCCATTCCTTCTGGGGAACAACTTGCCTGGTTGTTTTCATAAGGCTGAAGATTTGTTTTAATGTTTATATTTCCACCGTTTACAATTAAATATGGTTCAGGTTTTTCTGCACTTTTATTTAATATCCCTGAACTGTACAACAATGAATTATTTTTATTTTCTGTATATTCTGAATTTCCGATTTCTGTTTCATTATATTTCCAATGTGCAGAAATACCTTTTGCTGAAACATCAATATTTAAGTTCCCATTATTTATTACAACAAAACCTGCCCCAGCAGTATATTCAACAGTTTTTTTATCAGAATTATCATCTTCTCCTTCAACTTTTATTCCACATCCCTCATTATCAGTTATTATACCTTTAGAAATAAGATTTATATTTCCGTCATCAATGATTACACCATTTAGCGTTCTGATACAGTCTCTGCTTGTTTTACCGTTACAGTTTACATTTAATGTAACATTTTGAATTCTTAAATAATCATTTGAATATAATCCATGTTTATATCCAGTGTTATTAATATTTAAAATTCCTCCCTTAGAAGTTGAACTTTTTCCTGTAATAATTAAAGCTCCTTTTGCATATACAGAACCTTTTTTATCATTTTCAATTGTTTTATTTTCATCTAAAACTCTGGAATCTGTTAAATTGTTGACTGTATTTTCATTGACAACTAAAAAAGTTCTATAGTTTTCACTTGTTATATGAAGTGCGGGACCATTTTCAGTAGATTTTATATTAAGATTATTAAGTTCCAGTATGCAGTCTGCATTATTATTTTTAATTTTTAATGTTCTGTCTAAATTTCCAGACAATGAATATTTAATAATTTTTGAACCTTTATTTTCAATGGTGATACAATCATTTTCGTCTTTTATAGTTATACCGTTTTCTGCAATGGACGTATTATTTGTATTAATTTTTCCATTTTGAAATTCAACTCTGACTATAAAATCTTCCTTATAATTTTCTACACAATCTTCTTTTAAAAATTTTACATGATCGTCTATCTGAATACTTTCAACACCAGAATTAAATCCCCCACCCATTCTTTTATTTTGAAAATTTCTTTCTGGTCTTTGAAAATTATTATTTCCTTCATTATTTTTATTTTGACAAGATGCCCCAAATAAAATAACAGATAAAATTAAAATTGATGTACAGTATTTTTTCATGTTTTGCTCCATTTGAAATAAATATAACACTGTCTTTTTTTAGATTCCATTAACATCTTGTTATATTAGATTAATTATTTGTTATATTTGAAGGATTTTATGGTTTATGAAATTCTGTTTATCATTTATAATAATATGGAACGAGAAATCAATATGGCTACTAACCACGATTATTTTTTTAACAAAAACATAGCAAATATTAATAAAAGCATTTCAAAAATTCTTTTCGCCTTAATTACTGTACCTGTAATTTTATTAATTGGTAGTCTTGTAAACTTTTTTCCCTATAAAATTTCATATATAATTTTTTTACTTATTTTTCAAATTCTAGATGCTTTAATTCATCTGTATTTAACTAAAAAAGAAAATACGATTTTTCTCACCATTTCAAAATATTTTGGTATGATTTCTATAACAGCTTTTATTTATTTACTTGGTTCTGCAAAACTGGTAAATCTTACTATTTCTTTTGCAATTGCCCCTTTTTTGAGCTGTTTATATTATGATAAAAAATTTTCCCAGCAAATTATTCTTATTCAATACATTTCTACACTAATTTTTCACTATGTAAAATCACTAACTTACTTTGAAAATATCACTTTTGTTCAACACCAAATTTCTAGTCTTCAATGGTTTATTGCCACAATGATTGGCTTAACAATTGAATTTGTTTTTCTTTATATTATTTGTACATTCATGAATAAAAGAACTCATGAAACTCTTACTCATATCATGGAAATAAATACTGAAAAAGAAGAAGCAATTCAACTTTTACGTGAAAAAAATAATTTAGTAAATGAACAGAATAAAAAAATTGAAGACCAGAATATTAATATGCATCAAACTCAATTTAAAATAATTGAATTTGTTTCTCAATGTTTAGGCAGTCACGATTTATTCACAGGCCAGCATGTTATTCATACAAAAAAATATGTAGAAATCATCTGTCATAAATTAAGAGATGACGGTTTTTATACAGAAGAATTAACTGACAGCAACATAGATCTTTTTGTTACCTCGGCTTTCCTTCATGATATTGGTAAAATTCATATTCCAGAAGGAGTTTTAAATAAACCTGGAAAATTTACAGATGAAGAATTTGCTCTTATGAAATGTCATCCGGAAGAAGGCAAAAAACTTTTAGAGTTTTTACCAAAAATTGATGATGGAAAATTTAATGAAATAGCCCAGCAGATGGCATATTGTCATCATGAAAAATGGGACGGAACAGGTTACCCACAAAAGCTCAAAGAATATGATATTCCTTTATGTGCCCGAATAATGGCTGCCGCAGATGTATTAGATGCTCTTATAAGTAAACGTTTATATAAAGATCCAATGACAGTTTCACAGGCAATTGATGTATTTAAAAAATCAAGTGGTTCACACTTTGAGCCTATTATTGCTAGAGCTGTTATAAATTTGGAAAAAGAAATTGAAGCTATAGATTTAGAATTCAAAACAAAAGAATCACTTTCACAACAAGAAGAATTTAACTGGTGGCTAAATTACCATGAAAAATTAAATTCTAATTCCTAAAATTTATTAAAAATTCATTTTTTTCTCATTTTTTTTATAAATTTTTGTTGACACTGTTTTTGTATTACTGTATTATGTGCTTAATACATCAACACAAAAGCGCGGTGTTAAAAAATTATAGGAGAAAATATGGATTATCAATTCACAAATGACAAACCGATTTACCTTCAGCTTATGGACGTCTTTAAAGCTGGAATTATTTCGGGAGAGTTGCCACAGGGAAGTCGTTTGGAATCTGTTAGAGATCTTGCACTTAAAGCGCAGGTAAATCCTAACACCATGCAGAAAGCACTTTCCGAATTGGAACGACTTGGTTTAATCAGAACAGAAAGAACTTCAGGTCGCTTTATTACAGATGATGGATCAAAAATCGAAGCTATGAAAAAAGAACTTGCAGAAGAAGAAATCATTGCATTTCTTGAAAGAATGAAAACTTTGGGTTTTACCAAAGATGATGTTATTCAATTAATAAAAAAAGAAGATTAGGAGTTGAAAATGGATTCTGTTTTAGAAATAAAATCTCTTACAAAAAAATATTTTAAGAAAACTGCTTTGGAAGATGTAAATCTTTCTCTTCCAAAAGGTTCAATTGTTGGACTCCTTGGTCCAAATGGTAGTGGTAAAACTACATTAATTAAAACTATCGCAGGACTTTTAACTCCTACTGCAGGTGAAGTAAATGTTTGCGGTTATAAACCAGGAGCTGATTCAAAAGAATTAGTTGCTTACTTGTCTGACAAGGAAACACTTAATGACTGGATGACAGTTCAGCAGCTTGTAAAAATGATGAGCGATTTTTACAAAAACTTTAATGTGGAAAAAGCTAATGATATGCTTGCAAGATTGAACATTGAACCAACACAGAAAATTAAAGAAATGTCAAAAGGTACAAAAGAAAAAGTTCAGCTTATTTTGACAATGAGCCGTGATGTTCCTTTTTACATGCTTGATGAACCAATTGGTGGCGTAGATCCTGCTGCAAGAGATTATATCTTAAATACTATAATCAATAATTACAGCGAAAATTCTACAGTTTTAATTTCAACTCACCTTATCAGCGAAGTTGAATCAATCTTAAACCATATCATCTTCCTTAAAGAAGGTAAAATTGTTCGTCAGGGAGATGTTGATGATGTTCGCCAGGAAACTGGAATGTCTATCGATGCACTTTTTAGAGAGGAATTCAAATGTTAGAAAATAAAAAAATCAGAAACCCATTTCCAAAAATTGGATTAGTATTCAAATATGAATTTATGTCTGGTATAAAATCTGTAATGCCAGTTTATCTTGCAGTAGTTATTCTTAGTTTAATTACTGGAATTTTCCTGTTTGAAGGAATTGCTAGACTTACAAATGATATTTTCAAAATCATTATAATGCTTATTACAAGTGGAACAGGTTTTGCAGCTTTTATTATTACTTTGATTTTTATTGAAAAGCGTTTTAAGAAAAGCATGTTGGAAAAGGAAGCATATTTTAATCTTTCTCTTCCAGTAACAATCAGCGAACACATAATTGGTAGAATGCTTGCATATTTTGTCTGGTCTGTTATTTATGTTGTTGTAAGCTTTATTTCCATGCTTTTAATTGGAATCAGCCAGTGGGGAGATTTATTCAATGCAGATTTCTGGAGTAGACTTGTTCAGGAATTTAATTTGAATAACATTGGCCAGTTCTTTGGAATACTTGGAACAGGTTTAATTTATATGTCAAGCATAATTTTACTTGTTGTAATGTTCATTTTCTTTGTAAATACAATTTCACATATTGTAAACAAAGGCCGTTTATTACTGGAACTTGTAGTTGTTATTGTACTTTTTATAGTTTTCTTTAATATACTTCATCTTTGTTTCGGAAATGTTCAATTTGTAGATAGCCTTTCAGCTGTACTTGGTATTTTCTGGAAACTGATTCTTATAAATGCTATTGCAACACTTCTTGGTGGAATTGGAACTGGATTATTCTTAAAGTTCCGTATGAACCTTGAAGCTTAGAGTATAACCAATAAAAGAGAGAGTGAGCCCTTCTGTTTTCCTTTTTTCAGAAGGGCTTTTTTATTTATATACATAATATAAAAATACAGAAATTTTCTTATACAAAATTTTAATATTATGGTTTATAATATAATTGTATGAAGACGATAGCGGTAATCCTTTACGATTTAGCAGTTGAATATAATTATACTGTAGTAAACGGTATTGTTTCTTTTTTTGAAGATAAAAAAGATGTTCGATTGCTCATAAGTACAGTTAGAACTCCTCACGCAGATAACAACACTTTTGATTATCAATTCTGGTCTTCTTTAGATTTAGTAAAATCTGATGATGTAGACGGTTACATTATAATTCCTAATTCTTTTAACAGTTATTTAGATTTCAATATACTTACAGATCATCTTAAATCTATTACAAAAAAACCTGTAGTTTCTGTTGCAGTTCCTTTAAATATTAAAAACAGCCATTATACATATATTTCCTGCAAACAGTGCTATATAGACGTAATCAAGCATCTTAAAGAAAAACATAATTATACAAAAATTGCATTCTTTTCTGCAGAATTGGCATATTCTCCAGAAGGTTTAGAACGACTTGAAGCATTTAAAGATGCAATGAAAATTAATAATCTGGAATTTGATCCAAATCTTGTTTTACCAGGAGATTTTACACCAGGAACTTCAAGAGATTATATTTTAAAACACTATAAAACAAAAGAAGATTTCCCATTTCAAGCTATTGTTTGTGCAAATGATTTTACAGCTGCAGGATGTCTTATGGCCTTTGATAGATTAGGCATAAAATGTCCGGATGATATTGCTCTTTTTGGTTTTGATGATGCCTCAGTTGCTTTACAGTACCATCCTACTCTTTCAACCATTAACCAGTTTATTCCACAATCAGGATATGTAGCCGCTCAAGTTATTTATGACAAATTGAACGGTAAAAAAATATCTAAAAAAAATCTGATTGAAACTTACCCTGTTTACAGACAATCTTGTGGTTGTATTGACTGCAGCATCCATACAGATGCATTTTATGATAATAATGGTGTTTTCCATGGTTATGACGAACAGGCAAATCGTGAAAGATTCAATGTAAATTTATCATCAACAGATAATCTTGCAAATATCTACCAGCTTTTAAATATGATGGATTCTTACTATTCGCTGGACCGAATTAAACAATCTCTTGAACCTATTTTACGAATTACTAAAGTTTCATTTTTATCTATTTGTATGTATAAAGATGTACTTACAGTTTATAAAGAAGAAGATTTTGAACTACCAAAAAATGCTTTTCTTGCAACATTAGTAGATCATAATAAAAACATAAATGAACAATATTTTAATTTTGATGAAACAGAATATTTTAATCCACAAAAAACTTTACTTCCTGACTCAATGGATATAAAGCAACCAGGTATTTATTATCTTATGCCAATCTTTTTAAGAAATAAAAACTATGGTTATATGATGTGCCGTTTTAAAGATAAAAACAGTTACTTAATAACAATTTACTCTAAAATTCTTTCAAACTCTTTTATTCAAAGTTATGAATTTAAAAAATCCGAAAGATTAAAGGAAAAACTGCTTGAAAAAACAGAAAACCTTGATCTTCAATCTAAAACAGATGAACTTACAACAGTATTTAATCGTCGTGGATTTTTGGAATATGGAGAACGTTTGTTAGATCTTTCAGTTGCTGTTGGTAAAAAAGGATACATTTTCTTTGGTGATATAGATGGCCTTAAAACCATAAATGACACATATGGACATAAAACAGGTGACCTTGCAATCAGAACACAGGCCAAAATTCTTTTAAAATCATTCAGAGAAACAGATCTTGTTGGTCGCTTAAGTGGTGATGAATTTGCTGTTGTAGCACCAGGGTTCAAAATTTCCAGATTGGAAGATTTAAAGCATAGAGTTGAAGCTATAAGCAAACTGGAATCTGCAGCAGCAGGTTTACCATTTATTTTAAGCATAAGTTTAGGATACGAAGCTTATACAGAAGATTGTCATAGTATACAAGAGTTACTTATTGCGGCAGATAAGAAACTTTACGAAGAAAAAATATTAAAGCATAAAAATAAAGAAAACTTAAAGTAAAAAATTATTCGTTTTCTTCGTATTCTTCATCAACAAACATATATAAAATCTCTTCAATGTTTGAATATGTTTGCATATCTTGTTCTTTATTTTCAGTAGAAATTACAAAATTAGAAGCATAATCGTAAATATCTTCATATATAGAATCTAAATCTTCACCAGAAAGTTCTTCTAAATCATCAATTGAAGAAGTATTAGAAACAACTTTTTTTAACAAAGAGATTTTTTCTTCATAATCTGAACAGATTTCTTTATATTCTGGCAGAGTATATTTTTTAACTGAATCATAACTTTCTTGTAAATCTTTAAGAATATCGCGTAATAGATTTACAAAAAATTCATCCCACTCTTCATCAGTCATTTTATGCCAGCTCTTTCTTTCTATAGTTTATACTCATTAAAACACCAATACTAACCATTGCAGTAAGTAAAGAAGAACCACCATATGAAACAAAGAACAAAGGAATACCAGTACATGGAGTAATTCCCATTACCATTCCAACATTTACAAAGAAATGATATCCAAACATTGCTAAAATACCAGAAGCAATATAAACACCAAATTCACTTGTACACTGTTTCATAATAATAAGTATACGGATGAGAATTAAGAAATAAATTCCAAATATAAGAAGTCCGCCTAAGAATCCCCATTCTTCAGAAAGAATACTAAAAATAAAGTCTGTACTTTGCTGAGGAAGGAATCGGTAATGACTCTGTGTACCATTTAAAAAACCACGACCAAAAAGACCACCCGCACCAATTGCAATTTTTGACTGAATAATATTCCATCCTGTATCAAGAGGGTCTACATCAGGATTAATAAATACAATTAATCGCTGAATCTGATATGGTTTTAAAACTTTTCCTAAAACTAAAGAACAAATTAAAGCAAGAGAAATAATTGAAAATATATATAAAATCCAATAAGAACTCTTTTTAATGTGAAAAAATCTGGCAACTATAACAGCCAGTAAACAAATAAGGCTGGAAGTTAAAAGTAATACTGCTCGCAATTTACCTACAGAAAGAATTGAAACAAACTTTAAACTTCCATGATAAATTACATTATTAATAACAGGCATAACTGCAAACAGAATTGACAGACATCCAAAGGAAAGCATATACAGAATATAACGCAATGGAATGCCGGCAAAGAAACACATTATTAACAAAATAGGAATATAAACAGTTGCAGTTCCTAAGTCTGGCTGTATAAGTACTAATCCCATTGGAATTAACATAATTAATGTAGCTTTACTAAATCTAATTAATTGGTTTTCCATTTTGGAATTAAAAAGATATTTTGCTAAATAAACTATATAAATAATTTTACAAAATTCAGAAGGCTGAATACCAACTCCACCTATACCAATCCAGCTTTTTGCATTATTTACATTCTTACCAAAAATAAGAGTATAAATAAGAATTGCAATCATTATAAAATAAAGATAAGTTGATAAAGAAGTATTTGTTTTTCTGTAATCATATACTGCAACAATTATCATTAAAACAAAACCAACACCAGCCCAAATCATTTGTTTATAATATTCACGAGTAACTGAAACACCGTCTGAGTTAATACTTGAAGAATAAATAAAACATACACCAATGCCCACAAGAGAAAGAACTAAAATAATTAAGAAGTAATCAAAAATAGAAAAAAACTTATTCTTCATATTTATTCTCTCCTTGTCTGAACATTTTTATTATCAAGAAGATATTTAAAGCCAAGAGTTGTTATAGATTCCATAAAATCCTGATCATTAAAAATACCCTGAATAATAATATTAGTACAATATGGAGCCCACCATTCCCAAGGGTTACAAGCTTCTACAACAGTTGCAATACAAATCTGTTCTTCTGGTGGTGCATCAAATGGTGCATAAGCAACAAGCCATGAATGCCAGCTGTCTTTATAACCGTCTACTTCGGCAGTACCAGTTTTACATGCAATTTTTACTGTTTTATTACCCATTGGATACTGAGGTGTACCATTTGTAACAACATAACGCATATCATCCTGAACCTGCTTCCAAACATATGGATCAATTGTTGATTCAGTTAAAATTTCAGGTTCAACAGAAGTAATAACTTCATCAGTTGCAGGGTCCCGAACTTCTTTTAAAATATGTGGCTTATAAATTTTTCCGGCATTTGCAACCATTGCAACCATATTTGCAAGCTGTAAAGGAGTTGCTTCCATAAATCCCTGTCCAATTGAACAAGATAATGTATCTCCACCAACCCATTTTTCGTGGAAAGTTTTTTCTTTCCATTCAGCAGTAGGAACAACACCGGCAACCTGGCTTGGTAAATCTATTTTTGAAGATGAACCAAAACCAAATTCTTTAGCATAAGAACTGATTTTTTCAATACCAAGATAGTCACGCCCAATTGTCCAGTAATAAACGTCACATGATTGTGCAAGACCATTCTTTAAGTCCAGCCAACCATGACCACTGTGATCATGACAGTGGAAAATACGACCACCATATTCCATTTCACCAGTACATTCAATCTTTTTTCCAGCTGGGAATGCATTTTCCTGAAGCATTGCAGTGGACATAATAATTTTAAATGTAGAAGCTGGTGGATAAGAAATTTGAACAGCACGATTAATTAATGGCTTTAATGGATCATTAATTAAATTGTTATATTCTTTTGCAGAGTTATCTGAAACGAAAATATTTGAATCATAATAAGGGTAAGATACCATGGCCAGAACTTCACCACTGGCAGGTTTTAAAACTACAACAGAACCAACTCTGTTTCCAAGAGTTTCTTCACAAAGTTTTTGAATTCTGCTGTCAATTGTCAAAACAAGATTTTTTCCAGACTGAGGTGGTTCAACAATTGGTTTGTCAGAAATAATACGACCATGAACATCAACAGTCTGCATTTCTCTTCCTGGAATTCCCTGAAGTAAACTGTCATATTGTTTTTCAATACCAGTTTTACCAATAATACTGTTTTTCTTGTATCCCTGGTTATAAAGCATAGTAACTTCATCATTACTAATATCACCAACATAACCAATAACATGAGACAGAGAACCTGTATGAAGGTAGTTTCTTGTAGGCTTAGAAACCCATGAAACACCAGGTAAGTCTGATTTATTTTCAGCAATATTTGAAATTACAGAAAATGGTACATTGGAACGAATCTGTACCGAAGTATATGATTTTCTGATTTTTTTAGGAATTTTTTCATCTATATCTGCTTTGCTTATACCAAGAAAATTAGCAAGTTTAAGCATTACAGTATCGTATTTTCCAGAAGGGATTTGACCCGGAGTAACTTCAACCGCAAAACTGTCTGAATTCATTACAAGAAGGGTTTTAGCATCACGGTCAAAAATTTCACCACGCTGAGCTGGCAAAGTATTAACCTGACTGGAAATTGTCTTAGACTGAGTTTTATAATCTTCCCCTAATACAATCTGCATTTTAAATAAGGAAAGAGCATATACTAAAAAGAGAACGGCATTAAATATAAGCAGGAAAACTATCTTTGAAGTTTTAGATAATTTATCTTCATATTTTTTAAGCATTATCTATTTTATCCTTAGTTGAATTAATTGAAAGAATGTTTTTTCCATAGCCTAACATAAAGAAAACTAATGGAGCTAAAAGTACATTTGCACAGAATTCAAAAAGGAACTGTGTAGAAATAAATCCATAAATATTTATATTACAGCTTGGATACAAAATTCCTATTACAATCAGAATTAATCTCTTTAATAAAGTACCGCACCCTACACTTAAAACTGGCATAATAATACCAGAAATAATTACAGTTTCAGAAAAAAGTCCGAAAACATAACCAGTTATTGTTCTAAGTAAACAATTCAAACCTAAAGGCGCACCAGTTATAAAATCAAGGAAAAGACCAGAAGTAAAACCAGAAATTTCACCGTAAAGCTTTCCGTTTAATAATGAAAAATAAATAGAACACATTAAAAGGAAATCTGGAACTACTATTAAAAAAGAAATGTTAGTAAAAATAGAAGATTCAAGAATAGCAGTAAAAAATAAAATTAATGTACTTACAAAAAACGATTTTGCCATTTTTCACTCCCCTAATTATCTTTTCTATCGTTAAGTTCTTTCTGATTTACAACAATTACATTTTCCAGTCTTGAAAAATCAAGAATAGGTGTAAGTTCAATTGCTAAAGAAGATTCATAATCAAGAATAGAAATTTTTGAAATTGTACCAATTGGAATATCTTTCATGTAATTATCGTTTTCACCAGAAGTAACAATTACATCACCGTAATTTAAGTCAGATGCAATACTTTTTCGAATGTATTTTAAATTTAATGGCTGATCCAAAGAACCTAAACCGTTTACAAGACCAAGATCACGAGTTTGCTGAACTCTGGCAGAAACAATATTGTCAATATTATAAATTGGCATAATTTGTGCGGTAAAGGTACCAACCTGTACAACTTTTCCAACAAGTCCATTATTACCATTTTGGAAAGCAATTACAGGCATACCTTTTCTAATACCATTTACACTACCTTTATCAATTGTAAGATAAGAATAAGAAGAATCTAAATCTCTGGAAATAATTCGGGATGGGATATTTTTTTCATCCAAAGAAATAGAAAAGTCTAACTGTTCCTTTAATCTTTCATTTTCTTTTCTGATTTCGGCATTGTTACGCTGCATTTCTTCGTAATTTTCCAGTTTAAGAACAAGATCATTATAATCTTTTTTTAACTGGCGTAATTCAGAAACTGCATTAACAGTATTACTAACACTTGTAAAAACATAGTTAACGCTTTTTTCTACACTGCTTACAATAGAGAATCCAATCTGTTTAAGGTTTAGAATAAAACTGCCTGACTTAAAACCAAGACTTAATCCGGAAATAAGGATAAAGAATACTAATAAAATTTCAGGCAGTCTTAACTTAAAGTTAAAACGAGGCTTTTTGCTCATAGTTTACTATTCGTTTAAGCTGTCATATACAGAACGTTCAGAATTCATGTTTCTAAACAGACTGAATGCTTCACCTGCACCAAGAGCAACACATTCCAAAGGTTTTTCAACTAAAATTACAGGAACACCTGTTTCTTTAGAAATAAGTGTTGGGAATTCTCTAAGCATAGATCCACCACCACTCATTACAATACCACGTTCAATAATATCTGCAGCAAGTTCTGGAGGTGTCTGGCTAAGAACAGATTTAATTTCTTCTACAATTTTGTTGATAGGATCTTTTAAAGCTTCACGAACTTCTACACTGTCAATTTCAAGACGTTTTGGAAGACCTGTAATTGTATCTGTTCCTTTAAGTTCCATTTTTTCAATTGTTTTTTCAGGAGCAGCATTACCAATCTGAATCTTTAAGCGTTCAGCAGCTGGTCTACCAATAATAAGGTTATGTACAGTTCTTGCATGTTTTACAATTGCTTCATCAAATTTGTCGCCACCAATACGAATTGAATGTGTAACAACCATACCACCTAATGAAATAACAGAAACTTCTGTTGTACCACCACCAATATCACAAATCATGTGACCAGCTGGTTCATAAATAGGGATTTTTGCACCAATTGCAGCAGCAAGAGATTCAGCAATAACTTCAACTTCCTTAGCACCAGATTTAAGAGCTGCTTCAATAAGAGCACGTCTTTCAACATCTGTTACACAAGAAGGAATACCAATTTTCATTCTGATTGATTTGAACATCTGATGGCGTGGAATAATTTTCTGAATAAAGTACTTAATCATTTTTTCAGTACTATCAATATCAGCAATTACACCATCAGCTAAAGGACGGATTGCAATAATATTTCCTGGGGTTTTATCAAGCATTCGTTTTGCTTCTGAACCTACAGCAACAATTCTTTTTGTTCCCTTTTCTACGGCAACAACAGAAGGTTCATCAATAACAATGCCCTTATCACGAACGTATATTAAGGTATTACAAGTACCTAAGTCAATTCCTATATCAGTAGTGAATTTTTCAAAAAATCCCATTTAAATCCTCCCAATTTTTTTGCAATACACTATTATAACACTATTTTCAAAAATAATAAATTAGTAAATTGATAATTTTTTCTGTGCTCCAGGATGATTAACCTGAATTCTCAAGGCTTTTATCCATTCAGCACGAGCTTTTACCTTATTATTTTGCATTTCATAGACTACACCAATGCCGTAATATGCATCTGCACAATCCTTATATTTTTCAAGAATACTTTCATATTCTTCTAATGCCTTGTCATATTCTTCTCTGTCAGTATAAATCTGAGCAATTATAAGTCTTGCTTTTAAAATATTATCATCATCAGTTGTACTGTTTAATACTCTGTACAAGTATTGTTCTGCAACGTTCAAATCTTCAGATTTATAATACTGTTCAGCAATTGCCAGTAATAAAGAATCAGATTCTCTTACAAGAAGTGCTTCTGAAAAAGCTGCAATACTTTCTTTTGTTTTACCTAATGCTGCATAACTTAAACCAAGACGCTCATTAATATCATCAGCTTCATAGCCATTCATTTTAGCAAGGTTCAGATATTTTACAGCAAGGTCTGCATAATAATAAGTTGTGGAAGTATTTTTAAAATAATATGCTTTTCCAAGCATATACTGTAACTGTGGTTTTAAATCATCTTTTGCATCATACAAAGCAAGACGCATTTTATTAATACTTTCATCAAGGTATTCATGAAGTGCAAGGTTGTCGTTCTGAGCTACTGCAAGAAAGAAACATGAATAACCATAATAAGTTAAAACAGTATTATTAAATGGATCATCCTGTAAAAAGCGTTTTCCATATTCGTATACAGATTCATAATCATACTGCTGCCAGTATTCACGAATATCATTTACGGTGATTTTATTTTTATAGTAATTTCTTATTAAAAAAACAGAAGTCGTAATTAGAGCACCTAATACGACTACAATAGATGTGATTATAATTGCTTTTTTTAAAGCTTTATTCTCTTTTCTCTGAAGATTTTTATTTTCAACAATATTCTTTTTCATTTTTACCAAAATTACAAATGGGACAATAAGCCGGGTTCTGTCAAATAAAACAAAAGTTTTATTCATAACCATCTATCCGCGACAACTGTTGCCAGGTGTCTCTAGCGATTTACCCGCAGTATTGCTCGGAATGCACAACTGCTGCTTAACCTTGCTCCAAATGAGGTTTACAAGCCATAATTGTTACCAATTATGCGGTAGTCTCTTACACTGCCTTTTCACCCTTACCATTGCTGGCGGTAATATTTCTGTTGCACTATCTGTCAAAACCAGGACTATGCAAGTAAATTATGCAGTTACCAGGTTCTGCCCGGTTGTTACCCGGCATTTTTTCCGAAGGAGCCCGGACTTTGGCCTCATCATCATGTCTTATCATTAAGATATAACAACGCGGTTATATCCCATTTGTACAAAAATTATTCTTCTACTTCTTCTTCAGAATCTTCGTCAGCAAGATCGTCATCTGCATCATCGTAAGAATCAGAATCTTCATCTCTGTATTCTTCGTTGTTTTCGTTTTCTGCATCTTCATCCAATTCTTCTTCTTCATCAGAAAAATCATCAAGATCAGCGAGACTTCCTGCTTCTTTTAATGTAAAGAATGATTCTGTTTCATCTTCTTCTGCATCTTCATGGAACAAGATTCTACTACAATATGGACAGAAGAGAATTTCTTCATTTTCATGAACAGTATTTGCAAACTGTGCTGGCAAAATCATATGACATCCAGTACATACACCATTTCTAACAGCTACAATACCTTCTGAATTTCTCTGGATAATACGTTCAAACTTAAAGAGAATTTCCTGATCCATATCTGGAACGATTTTATCTTCTTCTTCTTTAAGTGCTTTCAACTGACTTTCATAATCAGCAAGCTGAGCATTCAAAGATTCTTTACTTGCAGCAAGATCAGCTTCCTGAGAATTAATCATATCTTCATCGATTTTAAGATTTTCTTTTAATTCTTCAAGAGATTTTTCTTCTTTCTGTAAATCTTTACGAAGTTCATTTTCTTTGTCTGTTGCTTCTGCAATCTGTTTTTCCAAAGCTTCGTATTCGCGGTGAGTAGTAATGTTATCCATTCCTTTTTCACCAGCTTCTCTTGATTTAATAGCTTCTTCAAGTTCAGCTCTAAGTTTTAATACTTTATCTTTAATTGTTTCGTAATCAGCATTTTTTACGATGAACTCTTTTTTAAGGCGTGACAAAAGTTCTTCCTGTGAACTAAGCTGTTTTGGAGCTTCTTCAACTTTTGCTTCTAAATCATATTTCTGTACCAAGATATCCTGGAGAGTCTTAAGTCTTTCAAAAATTTCTGTTGTTTCCATTTAAAAATCCCTTAAAAATAATTAATTAAATATATAATAAATGTTGTGTTTAGTCTATATTACATTTCAATGTAATCTCTAAGACCATTTGCACGACGTGGATGACGAAGTCTTCTTAAAGCTTTTGCTTCAATCTGTCTGATTCGTTCCCTTGTTACATCAAAGTACAAGCCAACTTCTTCCAAAGTCAAAGAATAACCATCTTCAAGACCAAAACGCATTTTCAATACTTCCTGCTCTCTTGGTGGCAGTGTATTTAATACAGAACGAAGCTGTTCCTGAAGCAATGTAAATGCAGTCTGTGATGCTGGATTTTCAACTTCTTTATCTTCAATGAAGTCTCCCAATAATGAATCTTCTTCTTCACCAATTGGAGTTTCCAAAGAAATTGGTTCTCTTGCAACACTCTTAACCTGTTTTACTTTTACTACTGGCCAGCCAAGCTGCTGTGCAATTTCATCATCAGTTGGTTCACGACCAAGTTTCTGCATAAGCTGACGGCTTTCTCTAACAACCTTGTTAATCTGTTCAATCATATGAACTGGTACACGGATTGTTCTTGCCTGATCAGAAATTGATCTTGTAATAGCCTGACGAATCCACCATGTTGCATATGTAGAAAATTTAAATCCTTTACGATATTCAAATTTTTCAACAGCTTTAATTAAACCAATGTTTCCTTCCTGAACCAAGTCAAAGAAGTGAAGTCCACGGTTTGTATATTTTTTTGCAATTGAAACTACAAGACGAAGGTTAGCATTAATCAAACGATTTTTTGCTTTTTCCATCATTACACGGCCATATTCAATATCTTTAGCCATTTTAATGATGTCTTCAACATTATTTTCAAATTCGTATTCAAGTTTATGGAGTTTTCTGTCAATTTTCTGAATCTGAGTATAGATTTCACGAATTTCATCTGCACTCATATTCAAATCCTGTTCCAGCTTAATTGCCTGTGACTTGATTGAAATTTTTCTACCCAAAGAACGAAGTTCAGAAGGATTACTGATTCTAAGTTCCTTCATCTTCTTTTCCTGTTTCTGGTGATATTCTTCAATTTTAATTGTTGCATCACGATATTTCTGAGTAAACTTATCAAGTTCTTCAGACTGAATATCTACTTTCTGCAATTCTGGCAAGATTTTCTGCTTTAATTCAGTAAGCTGAGGATTATCAAAAATGGCACTAGACTGTTCACTGTCGAAAAGCTGTTTTTTAATTGCCATGTATTGTTTCATTTCGGCAAGAACAGGTTTAATATGTTCACCGTAACAGCTCTTTAAGCGGCGTTTATCAGCCATTTCTTCGTTAATTTCTTTACGAGTTTTACCAGGTTCATGAATATCAATTCTTGTAAAAGCTTTCTGAGCAATTGCAAAGAATTCAGGAATCATAATACCAGAATTTTTAATAACATCTTTAATAATGTTATTTCCTTCTTCCATTGTTTTAGAAAGTTCTACTTCCTGTTCAGCTGTAAGAAGATTTTCTTTACCAATTTCACGAAGATAAAGTCTGATTGGATCATCAACACTGGAATCTTTATCACTATTTACTAATCTGCTTTTTGAAGAAGCAAGTTTTTCAGCATTTTCAATTTCTTCTACTTCAGATGAATCTGCACCTTCATCATCATCATCCTGTTCAAGCATAATGTCTTCATCATCTGAATCATCTTCCTGAATAGGTTCTTCTTCCTGACCAATAATATCAGTTTCAATAATCTGGATATTTTTTTCGCTGAGCATTTTAAGAACGCCTTCCATTTCAGAAGAGTTAATAAAATCCTGACCAAGTACGTCAGTTGCTTCATCCCATGTTATAAAAGATTTGTTTTTTGCAATATCAAGAAGTTTTTGAATAGCAGGATTGCTGATTTCTTCCATTTACTTTTCACCTTATTTTAATAATTGTTGAACCTGAGCATCAAGTTCCATTTTTTGTGTGATCATATTATCAAGAAGTTTTTTATCATCTTCAGTAGCAACAATAAATTCACGAATTCTTTTTAATAAATCATCCCTTTGTTCTTCAAGTTTATTTTTCTTAATCAATTTAATGGTATCCTGAACTACTACAGTTACCTTTTCCTTTTGATATACATCGGATGAAATTACTTGTGTAATTAACTGTGCTAAGCCGGTTCCTTCACAGGCAGCTAAAATGTCAATTTCTGAAAATGTTTTTTTCTGATAACACTCCTCTAGTATTCTGAATAACTGTTTGGCGTGTGGATTTCTAAAATCGTCTTCTTTTAAACTTGTGCGAAGAATTTCATATTGACTTAGGTCTGCGGTTACTGCAATAAGGCCTCTTAATTCAGCATTAAGGGAAATTGGCAGGTTCTGTTCTACTTTTTCATTATTTGACCGGGTTTTAATTCTGTCGCGAGCTTGATTTCGATTTAAAAAGTCCCTTCTCACTGCCTCCGGTTTCAGATTAAACGCCTGACTCAATTGGTCTAAGCTGGACTCTTTCTGAATTTCAGATTTTAAGGAATCTATATAAGGGAAAAATTCAAGTGCTGCCTGAGTTTTACCCTCTGGTGTATCAATAGGATACAGTTTCCCTATCCTATTCAGTAAATAGTCGGAGTCTAATATAGCACTATTTACTTGTGCAGTCAAGTTTTCTTTACCAAAATTCAATAAAATTTCAGCTGGATCTTTACCACCTTTTAATTGGATAATTTTTACAGGAATATCCTGCTGACGGCACATATAAATTGCTCTGACAGTAGCATTCTGTCCTGCAGCATCTGAATCAAAAGAAAGATAAACAGTTTCTACAAAACCACTAATCATTTTTATCTGTTCTTCTGTTAAGGCTGTTCCCAACGGAGCAACTGCATAATCTATGCCGCTCATATGGTAAGCAATACAATCCATATAACCTTCGCAGAAGATTATTTTTTTATTTGTTCTAATTGAATTTTTAGCAAAATTAAAAGCATATAAAGTTTCGCGCTTTTTATATTGGATTAATTCACCAGAGTTTAAATATTTTGGATCATTTGGTCCTTGTGGATGTAATATTCTTCCACCAAAAGCAACAACCTGCCCGTTTCTGTTAAAAATTGGAAACATAAGACGGTCGCTGAAAAAAGAAACATCTTTATAATTTTTACTGAATAACCCTGACTCATTTAAAAATTCATCTGAAAAGTTTTTAGATTTTAAGAATTTTTTAAGCCAATGACGGTCGGCAGGTGCATAACCTAATTTAAACTTTTCTAAAGTTTCTTTGTTCAATCCTCTTTTAGTAATATAATCCAAAGCAAACTTTCCAGCTTCTGTTTCCATAAGCATATAATGAAACATAGAAGCTGTTCTTTCATATAAATCTATATACTGATTTACTTTCTGCTGATGTGAATCATCTTTTTGTGGCACATAACCGTCTTCATATTTGATTGGAATACCGCTTTTTTTAGCCAGTGCAGTAACAGAATCAACATATGAAAGTTTATCCATTTCCATTAAAAACTTAATTACATCACCAGACTGATGGCAGCCAAAGCAGTAATAAAATTTCTTATCGCCATCTACATGGAAACTGGCTGTTTTTTCACCATGAAAAGGACAACATCCCCACCAGTCATTTCCAGAACGGCGTTCAAGTTTTGTATAATCACCAATTATGGAAATAATATCAGAAGAGTTTCTAACCTGTTCAATTGTTGACTGGGAAATAAAGTTTGCCATATTTTTCTATTTTACCAGTACATGAATTTGTTTGTGTTCGTTGAATGTCTTTTTGAAAACATGTTTTCCAGCATCTGCATCAATAACCTGGAAAAAGTAATATTCTGTATCAGCTGGTTCAGCAGCAGCTTTAAGAGCAATAATACCAGGATTAGAAATAGGACCTGGTGTTAATCCTGCCCACTTATAAGTATTGTATGGACTGTCAATTTTTAAATCTGATTCAAGAATTCTTTCTGGATGTGGCAAACCTTTAATTTCAGTTATTATATATTCGATTGTGGCACAAGACTGTAAGCCCATATTAATTTTTATACGGTTTGAAAATACACTTGCAATTAAAGGTGCTTCTTCTGCAAGTTTATATTCACGTTCAACTACAGAAGCAAGAATTACAGTTTTATTTAAATCTTCAGCAGACATATTTTTAAAAGCTTCAATATCACTGATTTTTTCAAAAAAGTTATTAACCATTTTTCTGGCAACTTTTTCACCTTTCATATTTACATCAAAATAATAAGTATCTGGGAAAAGGTAGCCTTCTAAAGTATTAAACGGAATATTATATTCATTTACAATTTCCTGATTTTTACATGCTGCAATAAAGTCTTGGGAAGAACAAACTTCATTGTCTTCAAGAATTTTTCCGATTTTTGAAATTGTAAGCCCTTCTGGAATAGAAAGCTTTACATATTCAGATTTTCCAGATGCCAAAAGAAGAATTATATCTGCATAATTCATATTTGGACTGATTTTATACAAACCGCTTTTAAAATCCAGTTTTTCAGGAAATTCATATGATGAATAAATTTTCTTTAAATAATTAGGGCGAAGAAGCAAATAATAAAAGATTTTATTGTTTTTTATAAGATTCTGGGCTTTTAATTCCTGAGTAATCTGATATGCAGAAGTTCCATATGGAATTTCAAATCTAACAGCTTCTGCATCTGGAGAACTTTCTACAGGTTTAAACTGGTTATATAACATAACTCCAGCCCCTGCAATTACAATAATAATCAACAATAACAATACTAAAAGAACTTTTATCAGCTTTTTCATGAATATAATTTTTTTGCCTCTTCTAATGAAAGTGAATTATATATAGCATTTTCTAATGTTGCATAAAATCTTTCAAGACCTTCAGGTAAATCATTCTGTCTGTCTCTTAAAAACTTTGCCAGTAAAGTAATTTCTTCATTTGAAAAGTTATAATCCAGTTCAGGACCTTTTTTTTCGTTATGGATAATTGTTATCATAATTCAATCTCCATATCTTCTTTAGCAAGATAAATTTCCAATTCAGAATGATTAATATATTGAGCATACCAGCGGGCTGCCTGAAGTATATTGTTCAATTTTTTATCATCGTAAGTTGGTTCGTGATGAAAAAGATAAATTTTCTTAATATTCCATTTTACAGCAAAGTCGATTGCGTAACAGAAAGCTGAATGGCCCCAGTTTTCTTTTCGATATGCTTCTTCAACTGTGTATTGAGAATCGAGAATTACTAAATCTGCATCTTTAAATACAATTTCTGTTTCAGGATTATCTTCAAAATCTTTTGATTTAAGTTCTACATCTGTTGCGTAAACAACTTTTTTATTACCTTCACGAATTGAATAACTGTAAGATGAACCAGGATGGGACATTTCACAGCAATGAATTGTAGTTCCTTCCAGTTCTACAGCTTTTCCCGCTTCCATTTTGTGAAAACTCATGTTTTTTGTAAAAGCTTCAAAAGTAACTGGATAATATGGATCTGTCATCTGATATGAAAGATATTCTTTTGCATTTTCTACAGGGGAATAAACATCAAAAGAAGCTAAAGGATTATATGCAAAATCGAAAAAAGGAAGTCCCTGAATATGATCCCAATGTAAGTGTGAAAAGAAAAGATTAAAATGTCTGTCTATTGGAATAAGATTTGACTTACCATATCCACGAATACCGCTGCCTGCATCGAAAACTAATTCATTTTTTCCTGAACGAATCTGGACACAAGCAGTATTTCCACCTGTTGTTCCAAAAATCCAGTCTGGTAATGAAGAAACAAATTTTGCTCGTGATTGAGCAGATTCTAGGTCTTGAGGTGTAATGCGCTGAACAGCTGCCATTATTTTGGATTGGATTTGCTGTGGTGTTAAAGGAGTTGGTATAGAACCTCTAACGCCCCAAAAATGAATAAACACTTTTTCCCCTTTTTGTTAAAGCAAAAAAAAAGAGTTAGAATTATCTAACTCTTCGTAACCTTGGGGAGTAGAGGACTCGAACCTCTGAAGACGAAAGTCGAGGGATTTACAGTCCCTTGCAATTGCCGCTATGCGAACTCCCCTTTTATAAGCTGCTTGTAGGATTTGGACCCACGACCCCGAGATTACAAATCACGTGCTC
>JAKSTH010000100.1 GCA_024402655.1 Treponema sp.
TCGAAACAATCCAGAGAAAATACCTCCCAATGATGATCATGGGAAAACCTGCTGATTTCGACAAAACTTGGGAAGAATATGCTAAGTTAATGAAACCACTTACAGAAGTTTATAACAAATTCATGCAGACACAGCTTGATGCACGTGTTAAGAACTTTGGTGGTCTTAAGGACTAGTTAAGTTTTGACACTTAGGTGTCTGGCTTAATTTCTAATAGCAGGAGTTTTTCTCCTGCTATGAAAAAAGTCCACAGCCAATAACTGTGGACTTTTTTTTAATCTTAATAATAGGTGTTTGTAATGAAAGACAAGAAAAATGTTAGTGCTGTTGAAGTTACAGAACTTACAAACAGAAAAAGCAAGTGGAAGTTATTAGGAAAACAGAAAGCTTTAATGCTTATGTCTATTCCATTTGTTTTATACATTATCCTATTCCGCTATATCCCACTTTGGGGTTGGACAATGGCTTTCCAGAACTACAAGCCAAATAAGTCCTTCTTTGAACAGACTTGGGTAGGATTCAAATATTTTAAAGAACTTTTTGGCAACGACGAGTTCCTTAGATCATTAAAGAATACAATTGGAATGAGTATCATCAGTACTGTACTGGGATATATCACTGCAATTATCGTTGCTGTATTCCTGAATGAAGTTCGCCATATTGGTATTAAACGCTTTGTTCAGACTGTATCATATCTTCCACACTTCCTTTCGTGGATTATCGTTACAGGTTTAGTTGCGAATGTTCTTTCCGTTGAAGACGGAACTATTAATAATATATTACTGGGTTTAAAATTAATTGATGAACCAATTAAATTCCTTTCTACTCCAAGTTACTTCTGGAATATTATCGGTTGGACTTACGTTTGGAAGGAAGTAGGTTGGAACACAATTGTTTATCTTGGTGCAATGACAGCTATTGATCCATGTTTGTATGAAGCAGCACAGATTGATGGTTGTGGTCGTCTCCGCAAAATCTGGCACATCACTTTGCCAGGAATTAAACCTACAATCATTATTATGATGATTATGTCTGCCGGTCATATTCTTGATGCAAACTTCGAAATGCCTTACTTGTTACAGAACGGTATGATTCAGGATGTTGCAGAACAGATCGATATGTATGTATTGAAGTACGGTTTCAAACTGTTCAACTTCTCTCTTGCAACCGCTGCTGGTATCTTTAAGAATGTTGTTAATATCATTCTTTTGATTGTCGCAAATAGTTTAGCTAAGAAAGCTGGTGAGGAGCGTTTAATATAATGAGTAACGATAAAAAAACTTACGCACAGTTAAAGAAAAACACACAGATTGGAAACTTTATCTTTGATGCAATTATTTTCATCACATTAGCTTTCCTTGTTGTAGTTACTGTTTACCCTTTCTGGAACACAATTGCAATTTCATTCAATGATGGTTTGGATGCTATTAAAGGTGGAATTACATTCTGGCCACGTGTATTCTCAATGCAGAACTATAAGGCATTGTTTGTTACAGACTATATCTTTAAGGCAGGTATTATTTCTTTATCAAGAACTGTTTTTCAGACTGCTTTCAGTGTATTCTTAACATCTATGCTTGCTTATGCTTTAAGCCGCAAAGAATTCGTTTTAAGAAAACCTCTTACTGCTATTATTGTAATTTCTATGTATGTAAACGCAGGTTTGATTCCTGGATACATGTTGATTAAGAAACTTGGTATGTTAAACAGCTATGCAGTTTACATTGTTCCAAACCTTATCGATGTATTCAACTTCATTCTTGTAAGAACTTACATTAACGGTTTACCAGACAGTTTCGTAGAATCTGCTCGTATTGATGGTGCAAATGAACTTAAGATTTTCTTAAGCATTATTATGCCATTAATTATACCTTCAGTTGCTATGATTTGTTTGTTCGTTGCAGTAGGTGCATGGAACAGCTGGTTCGATACATATTTGTATAACTCTGGTAAAAAATCATTACACTCATTGCAATACGTATTGATGTCTTACTTACAGGCAAGTCAGAGTCAGAGTAACTCTGCAGCAGATGCCAACGCATTAGCTGTACAGGCTGCCAGTGGTAGTATGTCAAACATGGTAACACCAATTACTTTGCGTGCATCTATTACAATGATTGCTACATTACCAATTCTTGTTGTATATCCATTCGTACAGAAATACTTTGTTGTTGGTATGACAATTGGTGGTGTAAAAGAATAATTCTTTGTTACTTAATTTTCAAAATAAGGTATTGCAATCTTTTTCATGTTCCTCCGAAAAAGTTACCTTATTTTGAAGTAAAGTATATAGTGTTTATTTTTGGGAGTCGAAAGACTCCCT
Source organism: Treponema sp. (assembly GCA_024402655.1). Taxonomy (GTDB): domain Bacteria; phylum Spirochaetota; class Spirochaetia; order Treponematales; family Treponemataceae; genus Treponema_D. The sequence continues at coordinate 2,324 of JAKSTH010000100.1, forward strand.
TTTTTATTTAACGGGAAAATATTTTATAGGATTTATTCTGAGTATTCTGTATAAGCATAGGCATTATGAAGATGAATACTTTCTTCATTTTCTGCTTCTACACTAAACCATTTAAAATTCATTTTTTTAAGTCCAAGATATACTTCTCGAACTACATCTTCTACAAAACGTGGATTTTCATAAGCATGTTCAGTTACATATTTTTCATCCTGACGTTTTAGTGCAGAATATATAGGTGAACTTGCAGCCTGTTCTACAGTAGAAATAACATCTTCAATCCAAAAGAAATCAGAATACAAAAGTTTTACTCTTACAGTTCCTCTTTGATTGTGTGCACCATATTCACTTATTGCTTTTGAACATGGACAAAGAGTTGTTACCGGTATTTCTATACAAACATAAAATTTACTTTCAGCTGAAGCTGGATTTTCTTTATTTTTGTACACTTCACCCTGATATGAACATAAGTATTCTACATAGCCATTAGTTTTTGAAACAGGTGCTTCTTTTTCAATATAGTAAGGAAACTGAATGCATCCAAAAGCTTTTTCTGCTTCAAGTTTTTCACGAATTTCTTCCAGCATCAACAAAAAGTGCTGCATATTAATATTTTTGTGATATTTATGAAAAATCTCAATAAAACGGGACATGTGAGTCCCTTTAAAGTTATGAGGAAGATTAACAAATAAATCTACAGAGGCAGTGGAATTCTGTGTTTTATTTTTTTTATCAAGAACCGCTATAGGATACTTTACACCACGAACACCAACTTTCTGTAAAGGTATTTCTCTGTTGTCCAACTCATTTTGAATATCGCGCATTTTTTCCTACTCTACCGGATAACAATCGTAACCAGCACTTCTTAATCTATCAGCAATATTTCCTTCTGCTGTTTCATTTACAAGGACAATGTAATAAGTAGTACCGCTGGCTCTCTTTTCCGAAGTTACATATGAACTAAAACCTTTTGTTTTTAATTCTTCACAAAGCATTTTAGCATTTGCCTCTGTTTTGAACAAACCAAGCTGCCATTTTGTAAACTTTGTTTTTGTAGAAGTTGTTGTACTTGAGCTTACAGTTTCAGTAACTGTAATACTTCCAGTTCCCTGTTCTGCAACTCCGCTTTTTGGTACAAAATACCAGAAAGGAACAGGAAGAAGCTGAACATCACCTTTTACAATTGCAGCTTCTGTTGATTTTGGAAAATTACTTATAATCTGTTTTGAATAAGATTCTTCTCCAGTAACATACCATAAAGTTAATAAGATTACCGGCTGAATTGATTTCATATTTTCAACTTTTAAATAAGCTTTTAAAAGTTCCAAAGGTTCCTGTAAATCAGAAGTTTTTTCTGCTTTACAAAGTGCGCTCCACTGAGTATAAAGTTTTACATAAGCTGAAACCTGAGCATTTTTTGTATTTCTAACTGAACTATTTAAATATTTATCTGCAGTATCACTGTCGCCAGTACATAAAGAACAACGAACAGCGTCTAAAACCAGTTGTTCATTGGTCTTTTTTGGCATACCTTCTGCATCTGCAGCAGAAATACCGGCAGCTGTAGCATAACTTTTTTGTGCATCATCATACATAGCCATTTGTTCTTGTATGGAACCAAGGAAAATATAAAGAGAACGTTTTTCGCTGTTTGCAGTACAGGCTTTAATCTGATCCTGCAAATATGAAATACTCTGACTTACACTACCCTTTCTTACAGCTTGTTCAGCTATATCTTTTGCTTTTGTTTGAGCAAAACAAAGAGATGAAATTGATAAACAAATTAAACTAAAAAAAATTCTTTTATTCATTAGTTGGATTATCGGTATTTGAAGTTTTTTCTGTAGTAATAGAATTCTTATCTTCTGATTTTGATTCCTGAGCAGCAGCTTTTTTCATTTTAAGAAGTTTTGCAGCAAGCAGGAAAAGAATTGAAATACACATGCCCGCAGCAAATGCAAAGAAAACAAGGACTAAAACAGGAACATCTGTGTATGTGTGAAAAAACCAGAAAGTAGTTACATAACTTAAATTGTATCCAATAAAAATAGCCAGAATAACAATAAGAACTAAAATAATAATTAATAATGCTAACATATAATTTCCCCCTTAAAAGTATTTCCATTTAAGCTGGTGATTTTTACTTTTACAAAGTTTCCTATCATATTTTTAGGAGCCAGGAATGCAACTTTTTCATGCTGTTCTGTTTGGCCCAAAAGTTCATTTTTATCATCACGGCTAACTGATTCGGCCAGAACTTTTACTGTTTTTCCAATGCGTTTAGACATCTGCTCTTTTGTGTGTTCCAGCTGTAAATCAATAACTTTTTGAAGTCTTTCTTTTCGGATATTTTCTGGAATCTGTTCCATTTTTGCAGCAGGAGTTCCTTCTCTAGGATTATAAAAATACATCATTGCTGATTCATATTTTACCTGACGCATTAAATCCAAAGTAAGTTCCACATCTTCTTCTGTTTCAGTTGGAAAACCCATCATAATATCTGTTGTAAGGGAAACTTCTGGAATACGTTCTTTAATCTTTTTTACCAGTTCAAGATACTGTTCTCTTGTATACACACGGTTCATTTTTTTCAAAACAGATGTACTTCCGTGCTGTACTGGAAGATGGATATGACGACAAATTACTTCTTCTTTTGCAATTACATCAATTACATCATCTGTAAAATCTTTTGGATGTGATGACATAAAGCGGACCCATTCTATTTTTGACTGAGTCTTTTTTAAATGATTTGCAATGAGTTGAAGAAGCTGGGCAAAATTTATAGTTTCAGATTCTGCCTCTTTGGAATTAGACATAACACCTTTATAACTGTTTACATTCTGACCAATTAAAGTTACTTCTCTTACTCCATAGCCATTAAGAATATCCAGTTCTTTAAGAATTTCGTCTACCGGGCGGCTGATTTCTCTTCCACGAACATAAGGAACAATACAGTAAGTACAAAAGTTATTACAACCGTGCATAATTGGAACAAATGTTGAAAATGCGCCTGGTTCTGCAGAAACAGCAGCGAATTTATATTTTTCTGTATCATCAACTTCGAAAGGCTTTCGACCTTCTTCTACCGCAGTAATAATTTCGCTAAAGTGATGTTTTGCAAAAGTACCAACAACATAATCAACAAAAGGGAACTTTGTATGAAATTCTTTTAATATACGTTCAGCCATACAGCCCATAACAACAAGAGTTAAAGGCTTTGGACCATCTTTTACATATTCTACAGCCTGGTCTAAAAGTTTTGTTTTTGCACCAATTTTACATGAACGAACAGCTTTAAGACCATTAAACCAACCAAGGCGGCCTTCTATTCGTTCTTCTGCAGAACCACGCACAGAACAGGTATTAATAATTGCAAGATCGGCAACCTGAGCAGATTCAGCCATAGTCCAGCCTCTTGAAATAAGAAGCTGTTCTACCGCAGCCGATTCAGCAATATTCATTTCACATCCGTATGTTTCAAAAAAGTATGTCATAAACTAAAGTTCAACCTTAAAAATTTTTTTGCAGAATTAAAGTCTGTTCTGAGCAGATTCCAAAGTGTTGTACATAAGCATAGCAATAGTCATAGGCCCAACACCACCTGGAACTGGAGTAATATAGCTGGCAGTTTCAACTAAATCATCAAAATCGCAGTCGCCAATTAAGCGGAAACCTGATTTTTTAGTGCTGTCTGGAATGCGGTTTACACCAACATCAATAATTACGGCACCAGGTTTTACCATGTCTTTTGTAAGAGTGTGTGGATGTCCACTAGCAACAACAATAATATCACCCTGTTTTGTAATTTCTGCCATATTTTTTGTACCAGTATGGCACATTGTTACAGTACAGTTTGTTTCTTTTCTGGCAAGAAGAATTGAAACTGGTTTTCCAACAATATTTGAGCGGCCAATTACTACAGCATGTTTACCGCTTGTTTCAATGCCCATTTTTTTAAGTAAAACAATAATTCCGTGAGGAGTACAAGGTAAAAATCCTGGACGACCAATCATCATATTACCAACACTTACAGGATGAAAACCGTCTACATCTTTTGAAGGATCAATTGCCATAATAACTTTATCTTCGTTAATGTGTTTTGGAAGTGGCAGCTGAACAAGAATACCATGAACTGTTTCGTCTTTATTTAATTCATCAATAAGTTTTAATAAATCTTCTTCGCTGGTAGATTCTGGAAGGTGAACAGAACGATCAGTCATTCCAACTTCAGCAAGAGCTTTCTGCTTTCCAGTTACATAACTTACCGATGCAGGATTTTCCCCAACAAGAATAACCGCAAGACAAGGAGCAATTCCTTTTTCCTTTAATTCACTAACTTTATTTGCAACATCCTGTCTAACATCTGCAGCAATTTGTTTTCCGTCAATAATGATTGCACTCATTAAAATCCTCCATATTATATGTAACTTTTGAACTATAATTTTATTATAATTGATAAATACAAGTAAAAACTGTATATTTAAAAAGATATTATAAAACAATAATTGGGGCAATATGAAACGATTTATTTCTACCATTCTTTTACTTTTAATTACAGCAACCGCTATTTCTGCACAGGATATTGGCGATGTTTATGAAGATGATTATGTTTACGAGCAGAATGGTGCTGGAGATCAGTTTATAAAAATCAATCTCGATGTACTTTTTCCACTTAATTTTGAAAAACAGCTCTACACAGGTGGCGCAATTGAATTAGGATATTACAGATTTTTGAACAGCTGGCTTGCAGTTGGTGGTGAATTAAATGCAAGTTACAATATTTCAGTTGGTAAAAAAATCTATATTATGCTTCCTATTCTTGCCGGAGTAATGTTCCAGCCAACTTATGATAAATTTGAATTCCCTATTTTTGTAAATATTGGTATGGGTTATGAAACCTGGCAGAATATTGACTACTTCCCTTCTCTTGTTATGAAACTTTCTGGTGGTGCATACTATCGCCTTAATGAAATGTGTTCTTTTGGTCTTAATTTGGACTATATGCTTGTTCCTCAGTTCTTTGAAGATTCTTCTAAAAACTTTGCAGGAAACTTCTTATCATTAACAATTGGTGCAAGATATCACTTCTAAGCAGGAAAAATATGAAAAAGATTATTAAAGGCATTTTACTTTCACTTTCCCTTGTTATTTTGGCAGCAGGCTGTAAAGGACCTGTTTTCTATGAAATTATGCGTGATGTTGCGCCAGAAGATGCAACTGTTTCAGGATTCATTAATTCTATTACCCGCTGGAAAGTTGATGGAGTTGATGGTGAAGTTGAAAAACTTGTTACTTATAATTCAAGCGGTATTATTACAAAAGATTCTCCAGGTGAAAAACATGGAGAATGGCAGCCACTTGCTTTTGATGAAAAAGGCGCCAATTCATTTATTATTAAAACAGCAGCCGACTCTTTATATCTTTATGCTGTAACTGTTTCATATGTAGAAGATATTGAAAACGGTGTAAATACTCCAAATGAGTTTATATTATGGTGTAACGATGGTTCATCATGGAAAAAAGTAGATGCTGCAACTAAAAAGCTTTTATATACAAAAGGAAAAACTGATTTTAACATTTTCTGTACAAATGATCCAAACTCTTCT
>JAKSTH010000101.1 GCA_024402655.1 Treponema sp.
TTGCATGTTTAATGGTGGCCCATTTACTATGTCCTGACATTAGGAACTCCTTTAAAAATAGATTACAATATAATATAACAATTTAGCATAAACAGAAATAATGTTCAATAACCGAAAATGTGAACTAATTTCTATTACCACAAATTAAAAGATGCATTTCTTACGAATTTAATACCAACTTTTACATCTACGCTATTTTTTGTGTCAATATTTCCCATTATGCTAGGATTAAGACCTGAATAACCTACACCAATAAATGGAGCCCAGTTTCCAGCATCATAAGCAACTTCTAATCCAGCTCCAAGCATATAACCAAAGTAGAAGTCAAATTCTGTACCTTCTTTTTCTCTGAACGAACCTAAACCAGCTGTAGCATAAGGAGTAACAATTACTTTTCCAAAATTAATTGGAACAAAGAAAGAGAAATCCATAAGGAAAATGTTGTAGCCTACACCTTCAATTGTGTCAGAAACATATTTAAAACCATATCCGTAAAGTTCAGTTCTATAATTGAATGAAATAGCAAATGGTAAAGATCCCTGATTTGGGAAGAAAACAGAACCAGATAAATCTAAAACAAATGGATCATAACAAGTAACTGTTGAAGCACCAGTAATTTCAGAACCAGATGCAATACCATTAAAATCAGAAATTTTCCACAATCCCTGTTCTTTAATCCATGTAGATGTAAATGGAGTTTTTCCGTCAATTGTGAAAGTAACATTATAAGCTGAATCTACAGCTTCTGGAGTACCAGTTGTGTAAGCAATTAATTCACCTCTTCTACGGAAACTGTTCCATACATAAGCGGCAATTGCATAACGAATACCTTCAAGAGGGTCTACAATAAAGTTTGCAAGAATAATATCCTGTGCTTCAGAAGAAGCTGTATTTACAATATTAAGGAATGTTTTGCTGCTTAAAGATGAAACCATATCATTTGAAATAAAGCGTGACATTTTTCCAAAAGTTTCTTCTTTATTTGCAATTGAATTGTTGAACTTTTCAATTCGGTTTTCAATAAGACCACTAGAATTCTTTCTTGCAATTACATTATCAACAAAAGTTTTTACAGCTTTCATTGGAATAGCAAAGTTTGTATTTTCACGATTTGCAGCTTTCCATGTGTTAATACCAACAACTCTATAACCTAAAGATGTACTTGAATCTTTTACAAGCAATGGACCACCAGAATTACCACCATCTACCTGAGCTGAATGCTGAATAATTGTAGTAATGCTAGATGAAACAAGTTCGTCAATTCTTGCAGAACTGTTAGTTACAGAACCTTTACCAAACTGCCATGCTGGCTTTCCACCTAAACCAGGGAAACCTGCTGTCCATACATCTTCACCATCTGAAACAGCACTTGTCTTTACTGAAATTCCAGATTTTCTTGCAGTTGAAGGAAGTTCAATTACAGCAACATCCAAATCATCATCTATAGCAAGAACAGGCAAATCTTTATATTCATCATAAGTTCCGTCATCTTTTTCAAACTGAATTGTTACTGTATCACCAGAAATTACAACATGTCTATTTGTGATAACATATTTTTTGCCGTTAGAACCTTCATAAACAAAACCAGAACCAAAAGAACCTTCCAGGTAATTATCAATTATAGTGGCATATTTACCATAACCCTGCTTCTTTAATGAACTGCCGTAATTCTGAAGGAAAGTTGTACTTTTTTCAGAAAGATTTGATCTTACAATACAAACAGAATCTTTTAATGAAGCGGCATTTAAAAATCCTGTTAAAAACAATAAAACAAATAAACTACTTAAACTTTTTTTCATAGTCACTCCTATATAAAATCATTTTAGCAATTTTTTATAGAAGTGAACAAGTACCTTTTTTTAAATTTTAAAACCAATGCCTATGTAGATAGGACCCATTAAAGCATACTGAGTAAAAGGATCTACTACACGCATTACTCTATATTCAGATTCTGAATTGTTAGATTTTGGTGATTGGGTATAAGTTTCTCTTCCTAAACCAAAAGACAGTGTAATACCAGTCATAACAGCAACTCTGTCATTTATTTCCAGTTCCCATTGTAAATCTGAAGAAATACAATAAGCATTAAAAAATCTATCGTCTTTTACCATTATGGTTTCACCAGTTTGTGGACCATAATAAGTAACTACCCTGTTTTTAAAATCCATTACGTATCTAAAACCAAGACTAAAATTAAAATTAGATCTTACTAAATGAATGCGAAATGCAGGACCGGCAAATACAGTAAGCAGGAAACTATTATCATAGCCAACCATACCTACTCCATTTGGACTAAAACTCAAAGATTCAGCAAAACCAATTGTACTGCTGGAATTAAGATAATTGTGATTAGTAATAACAAAATCGCCAAAAGTATAATTTTCGCTGCCTATAGTTCCAGAACTATAACCAACCTGAATGTCACTAAAAGCAAATACTCTGGCTGCTGATAAACAAATTAAACATAATAATATTGAAATTTTTTTCATAACCTCACACTCCCTTCTATTTTGAATAGTCTAAATTATAACTTTTGCCCAAACTATATTCGAAAACATAAGTTTGTGGAGCGATTAAAGTTCCACCAGAAGTTTTCCCTCTATGAACAGTAATTGTAAATGATGTTGAGCTTTCTATATCATCAATAGAAGCAAGAATTGTGAATTTTCCGTTACTATTAGTTTTTGTGACACCATAATTTGATTCAACATACACACCACTGATTGCACTAGAATCTGATAATGGCTTTTGGTCGGAATCCAGTTTGTCGTAAACGGTGCCTTCAATTACAACATTATAGCCACCTTCTGGATTTAAGATTTCTCTTAAACAGCTTGTAAAACAAGTGCAAAGGAAAAGAACAGACAATGAAGTAAATAAGATTTTCTTCAACTTTTTATTCATTTTAACTCTCCTATAAAACTTTTATATTTTTTTAATTATATTTTCCATGGAATAAATAATCTACATAAAAAAATAATAAAACTCTTAGGAAAATCCTAATAAAACTCTTAATAAATGTTTTTTTTTACAAATCATCTATATAAGATTATAATGTAAGTAATCTAGTTTTTAAGAGAGGAAAACATGTCTAAACCTATTAAGATTATTTATCAGAGAAATAACGAAGAACATACAACCGAAACTGAAGTTGGAACAGAAGTTTATAACTTTATGCCAGAGTTTACCATTAATGGGAATCAACTGGTAGCTGCAAAAATTAATAATGAATTAACTAGTCTGGATTCAAAAGTAGAATTTGACTGTAAAGTTGAACCGGTTTACAACAATACAAAAGAAGGAATGTCTGTTTACCGCCGTTCCCTTTGTCTTTTACTGGCAGCTGCGGCTCACAGAATTAATCCTAAAACAAGACTTCTTGTTGGTAACAGTATTTGTTACGGTTACTATTATACTTTTGATGGCGAAAAAATTCCTGCTGCACAGCTTAAACAGGAAATGGAAAAAATTATTGCCAGAGATTTAAGAATTAAGACACAATATATTTCATGGGAACAGGCATGTGATTTATTTGAAAAACTGAATCTTAAAGAAACAAGAAAACAGCTTAATCACACATGTAAATCACGAATTCGCATTAATACTATTGATGATTTTTCTGATTTATATTTTGGACCTTTGGTACTTTCAACTGGAGCCCTTCAGGTATTTGACTTAAAAGAGTATCAGGACGGTTTGCTTCTCCGTTTCCCAAAAACAAAATGTCCAAATCAGCTGCCTCCTTTTAAAGATGAACCAAAACTTTTCAGCTTGTTTAAGCAGTATAAAGAATGGGGAAAACGTGTAAATGTTTTATCTGCAGCATCTTTAAACGATATGGTTGCAAATAGAACTATAAATGATTTTATTGATATTGCAGAAACTCATCAGGAAAAATGTATTTCTGATATTGCAAGTCAGATTATAAAAAGTAAAAAGGTTCGTGTAGTTTTAATTGCTGGGCCTTCTTCTTCTGGAAAAACAACTTCTGCAAAAAAGCTTGGTCTTGAATTACAAGCCATGGGATACACTCCAAAATTAATCAGTTTAGACTGTTACTATGCAGGAAGAGATAAAACTCCTTTAGATGAAAACGGTCAGCCAGATTATGAATGTCTGGAAGCTTTAAATGTAGATTTACTTAATCAGAATCTTGTAGATTTGTTTGCAGGTAAAACTGTAAATATTCCAAGTTACGACTTCCACACAGGAACCAGTTACTTTGAAGAAAGCAACAAAATGACTCTTGCAGAAAACGATATTCTTATTATGGAAGGTATTCACGGTTTAAATCCAAAATTAACACCAAAAGTACCTGAAGAATTGAAATTTAAGATTTATCTTTCTGCATTAACTCAATTAAACTTAGATGATCACAACAGAATTTCTACCAGCGATAACCGCCTTATTCGTAGAATTGTTAGAGATAATAATTTCCGTGGCAAGCCAGCTGAAGGAACAATTGCAATGTGGCCAAGTGTTCAAAAAGGTGAAGAACTGCATATTTTCCCATTCCACAACAATGCCGATGCAATTTTAAACACAGCTTTAGATTACGAATTAAGTATTCTTCGTGTATATGCGGCTCCACTTTTAAGACGAGTAAAACCAACTGTACCAGAATATTCTGAAGCACAAAGACTTTTGAACTTTTTGGAAAACTTTGCAACAATTGCACCAACAGAAGTTCCACCTCGCTCTATTATAAGAGAGTTCATTGGTGGCAGTGCATTTAAGTATTAGTTTATATTCTAATTTTTAGTGTAATTCTTTAAGGCAGCTAATTCTTCCAGCTGCCTTTTTTCTATTAACTTCTGCTCTTCTCTAAATTCATTAAATTTGATTTCCTTCATTTTTTCAAGAGCAGTAGTCTTTTTCATGCATTCTTGAACAACAAGTCTTTTTTGTTCACTTACAATTTTTGCCTGAGTAAGTTGTTCCAGCAATACTTCTTTTTGATAGTCCAAAAGTTTTACATATTGATTGTGAGTATAAACATCTTCAAAGTTAGTGGAATTTTTTACCTGCTGTTTAGAAGCAGCATATTGTAGCGCCAGTTGATTTATATTTTCATTTATACGGGTTTCTTCTGCTAAAGCTGCAGCCAGTTCACTTTCTGCCTGTCTCTGCTCAAAGTTGCGGATATCTAAAACACTTTCCAGTTCAAAAACAAACTTTGCCATTTATTATTCTGTAGTGCCTGTAGAGTCAGAATTTTCATTTACCTCAGGTTCTGAATTTTGAGCTTCAAAACCAAAAACTTCACCGTATTCATCTTCTGGAATTTCTATACCAGTAATACGACTAACCCAATCAAGTGTATCCTTAATAGTAGAAGGTTTGAATTTTTCCTGCAAAAGGAATTCTTCAATTTCTGCATGTTTATCTATAGCAATATCTATTTCAGGAGAATTACCTTTCTGGTAAATTCCTGCGGTAATCATAGTTTCATTATTACGGTAAGTGTCCATCCATCTGCGAATCTGACCACAAGCTTTTTGTGTAACTTTACCAGAAACTCTGTCCGACAAACGGGAAATAGAAGCAAGCACATCAATTGCAGGATAATGATATGCCTGAGCAAGTCTTCTGCTAAGTACAATGTGTCCGTCTAAAATACCACGAACAGCATCTGTAATAGGTTCATTCATATCATCAGAATCTACAAGTACATTATAAAAGGCTGTAATTGAACCTTTATCATTTGTACCAGTTCTTTCCATTAATTTTGGAAGCAGATCGAAAACAGAAGGAGTGTATCCGCCATGAATTGGAAGTTCCCCGTTTGAAGTACCAATTTCCTGCTGGGCTTTAGCAAAACGAGTAACGTTATCTACCATTAAAAGAACATCTTTTCCCTGATCTCTAAAATATTCTGCAACAGCTGTACAAACATAAGCCGCTCTTACACGACAAATTGCAGGCTGATCACTAGTTGCAATAACAAGAACAGAACGTTTTAAACCTTCAGGGCCTAAATCTCTTTGTATAAAATCAAGAACTTCACGACCTCGTTCACCAATTAAACCAATAACATTTATATCTGCATCAGAATTGCGGGCAACCATAGAAAGCAATGTAGATTTACCAACACCAGAACCAGCAAAAATACCAATGCGCTGACCTTTACCAATTGTTAAAAGAGAATCGATTGCTTTTACACCAGTTGTAATTCTCTTTTTAATTTCCATTCTTTTCATTGGATCTGGAGCATCTGCCATTACAGGATAATAAGTTTCAGGTTCAATTTCTCCAAGACCGTCGCAGGCACGACCAGTTGCATCTATAGCACGTCCCAAAAGATTTTTACCAACAGGTACTCTTAAAGTTGAACCAGAAGCTATAACTTCACAGCCAACTTCAATTCCTTTTGTATTGCCAAATGCTGTAAGTTTTACGATTTTTCCATCAAGTCCTACAACTTCTGCAAGAATACTTGTTCCGCCGCTTAATTTAATAGTACAGATTTCACCGATTACAGAACGAGGGCCTTCACTTTCAATATCAAGTCCACGAACTCTAACAACAGAACCAATATAGTGAATTGTATCTGCATCACAAACCTGTTCCAGATATTTTGAGAAATTGAATTCTCCAGTATAAGAAGATCTCATAAATTACTCTCCTGCAGTTAGAGAGTCTGAACGCTTAATGTTTCTAACAGGTGAAACTTCGAGAATCTTATTTTCAAGTTCCTGAAGCTGACTAGAAATGCGGGCATCAATAGCACCAAAGTCAGTTTCTACAATACAACCACCCTTTTCTACCGATGAATCTTCCAGTACAGTAATTCCCTGAACATTTTCTACATGTTTTATAAATTCTGAAACATTTTCAGTTGTAAGTTTTACATCTTCAAGATTAACACGCAAAGTTACATTACCGCGAGTCTTAACTTTTTTAAGAGCAGCAAGTGTATTTGCAAGAATAACATTTTTTTGATTATCAGAAAGAATTTTAATTACTTTTCTTGCCATTAAAATAACAAGTTCAACAATCTGACTTTCAGTTTCATTAAGGATTTCTTCACGACGCTGCATTACAGCTTCTAAAATGCGATGCATTCTGTCTACAAGGCGTTCTACTTCAGCTTCACCTTTTGCATAACCTTCCTGGTGTCCCTGATCAAAACCTGTATCATAAGCATCTTTTTGTAATCTGTCTCTTTCAGCCTGAGCATCTGCAACAATTCTTTCTGCTTCTGCTTTAGCATCTGCAATAATTCTCTGCGCTTCAGTTTCTGCATCGGCTTTAATAATTGCAGCCTGGTCTGTCTGGCGTTTTACTTCTTCAAAGGCAGTATCTTCGGCCTTTTTAATTATTTCGTCTGCAGAAACCTGGGCATCTCTTAACATCTGAGATTTTTCAGCTTCCCATTGAGTCTTAAAATTTTCTGCTTCTCTGCGTAAATCATCTGCTGTTGGACCATGATATTCTTCCACTAAGTCCACAACCGGCTCTTCTACAGGAGCAAATTCGTGAACCAATGGTAACATTACTTTTTCTTGTCCAACATTAGCTTGTCCAGGACGAAATACAATCTGTGCCATTTATACCCTCAATTTTTAAATACTATTAAGTAACTAACTCATCCTCACCAGAACGAGCAATAACGATATCACCACTATCTTCAAGACGACGAATAATAGATACAATCTTCTGCTGTGCTTCTTCTACATCCTTTAAGCGGACTGGACCCATGAATTCCATATCTTCTTTAAGCATACTTGCGGCACGCTTAGACATGTTACCAAAGATTTTATCCTGTACTTCGGTATCAACAGATTTAAGCGCTTTTGCCAATTCCTGCTGATCGACATCGCGAAGTACTTTCTGAATAGCACGGTTGTCCAGCATAAC
>JAKSTH010000102.1 GCA_024402655.1 Treponema sp.
GTGAAGTTTATTCAGAACTTTCTAAAATCAAGGAAAAACCTGTTTTTGTAGGTGTAATTGTAGATCCAGATTTACCAGAATCTAAGGTTGCAATTAAACTTGCAGAAGAAGGGATTTTAGATGTAATTCAGCTTCACACAATGGATGGAGCTAGAAAATTCCTTTCTGTAAAAGAAAATCGTGAAATTCCACATTATGGTGCAATAAATATTAGTTCTGAAGAAGACATTAAACTTTTGGATGAGCTTTTTGACATGGGTGAACCTCGTGTTTTAGTGGATGCGCAAACTCCAGGTAAAATTGGCGGAACTGGAAAACAGATTTCACCAGAATTAATAACTTTTGTACAAAAAAAATATAAATTATGGATTGCTGGTGGCGTAAATGCTGAAAATGTAAAAGAAATTACAAATAAATTTACACCAGAATTGATTGATTGTGCCAGCGGAGTTGAAGCTGAGCCGGGAAAGAAGGATTTAGAAAAATTAAATAAGTTTTTTAAGGAGTTGAAATAAATGGCAACATCAAATAACGGATTTTTTGACAATTTTGGCGGAAAATATGTAGCAGAAGTTTTGCGCCGTCCTTTGGATGAACTGGAAATTGCATTTAAAGAAGCAATGGAAGATCCAACTTTTGTAAAAGAACTTGAAACAATTCAGCGGGATTATATTGGTCGCGAAACTCCACTTTTATATGCAGAAACAGCATCTAAAATTTTAGGTGGGGCTCAAATTTATATTAAACTTGAAGGCCTTGCAAATACAGGTGCACACAAAATTAATAATGCAATTGGTCAGTGTCTTTTGGCTAAACGCATGGGTAAAAAAAGAATTATTGCAGAAACAGGTGCTGGTCAGCATGGTGTTGCAACTGCCGCAGCATGTGCAAAATTAGGTCTTGAATGTACAGTTTACATGGGCGAAGTAGATGTTCGCCGTCAGCAGCCAAACGTTTCTTCTATGGAAATGTACGGGGCAAAAGTTCATGCTGTAACAAGTGGAAGCCGCACATTAAAAGATGCAGTAAATGAAGCAATGCGTGACTGGGCTGCAAATCCAGATACAACACATTATTGTTTAGGTTCTGCCCTAGGGCCTGCTCCTTTCCCAGACATGGTACGTGAATTTCAGAGTGTAATTGGTAAAGAAGTAAAACGTCAGTGTGCAGAAAGAAATATTAAACCTGAAGCACTTATTGCCTGCTGTGGTGGTGGTTCAAATTCAATTGGTTTCTTTGCTCCATTTGTTGATGAAAAAGAACCACGCCTTATTGCAGTTGAAGCAGGTGGAATTGGTCCTGGAGTTGGTGAAAATGCCAGCCGCATGACAGGAAATGCAAGCCGCGAAGGTATTTTACAGGGTTATAAATCTCGCTTCCTCTTGGATGATGATGGACAGGCCCTTCCTACTCGTTCAATTTCTGCAGGACTTGATTATTGTGGTATTGGTCCTCAGTTGGCAGCACTTGGTCAGAAAGGTCGAGTAGAATTTACTTCAGCATTGGATAAAGAGGCATTGGAAGCAGTTAAGTTCTTTGCTAAAAATGAAGGTGTTTTATTTGCAATGGAAAGTGCCCACGCTGGTGCTGAAGCAATTAAACTTGCACCAACTCTTTCAAAAGATAAAGCAATTGTTGTAAATATGAGTGGTCGTGGCGATAAAGATATTTTCATTACCTGCCCTGTTTTCCGTCCAGAAGAATGGAAACAATTCTTGATTTCTGAATTAAAACGTCTCGAGGACAACAAAGATATTCATAATGCAGATCTTATGAAAGATCATTAATAAAAAGAAGGGGAAAGCCTTCCCCTCGCTCACACTGCGTTGCTCGCTACCCCTTCTAGCGGGGACACCCCGCAACGCCCCATTTTATAAGGAGATCATTATGTCAAAGAAAATAAAATTAATGTCACACCTGGTTGCAGGATATCCTACTGATGAACTGTCTTTTACAGCTGCAAAAGCTTTGGTAGATGGAGGAGCAGATATTCTTGAAATTCAGCTTCCTTTTAGTGATCCAAGTGCAGACGGTCCTGCAATTCAGGGAGCATGTACAGAAGTTTTGGAACGCCATTATCGTACTGCAGATGGATTAGCATTTATAGAAAAACTTCATAAAGAGTTTCCACAGGTTCAGATTTATATTATGAGCTATGGAAGTTTAATTTATACACCTGGAGTAAAAAATTTCTGTAAAAAAGCTGCTTCAGTTGGTGTTACAGGAATGATTATCCCTGACCTTCCATTCGACTTTGATGAAGGACTTACTGCCGCATGTAAAGAAAACGGAATGATTAATATTCCAGTTGCAGCACCAAGTATGAGTGATGAACGTCTTGCAAAATTAGCAAATGAAGGATTCCCATACATCTATGCTGCTTTAAGAACAGGAATTACAGGAACAGACACAAAAATTGATGATGCCACAATCAACTTTTTGAATAAAGTAAGTTCAGGTGGTTCAAAGATTTACGGTGGATTTGGAATCAGCAATGGAGTTCAGTCTGCAGCTTTAGCAGATGCAGTTGATGCAGTAGTTGCCGGATCAGTTTTTGTAAGAATAATCAAAGAAAATAGCTCTGATAAAGACAAACTTTACGAAGCAGTAAAAGCAAAAGCAATTGAAATTACCCACATTAATGGATAATTGCTAGCAAATTTTTAAGCAATTTTTGACGTAAAAAAACAAAAAAACATTATCTTCATTTATTATAAGTGAGATAATGTTTTTTTTATTCTACAATTTCCATATAATTTGTATTAAAAACCTTATCTTCTTTTTTTAATAATCATCGAATCATATCTTTCTCTAGTATATATATTTATATGTTTATTAAATCAAAATGTGTTATTATAATTTTAAATATTTATTTACAATGAAAGGAGAAGTTATGAAAAAATTACATTCAAAATTGATTTTAATTATTCTTTCTGTTTTTGTTGCAGTTTTGTTTTTTGGGTGCAAACCTGTTTTAAATCCAGAAGGTGGAATAAATGAGTATATTTCGGGTATTGTAAAATCAGATGGCAGTCCTATCCCAGGAATAAAAGTTACTTCTAACTATGGTTCTACAATTACAGATGAAAATGGATTTTTCGGAATTCTTTCCTATTATTTTAAAAATGAAAATCATTTAATAAATTTTTCTGATATTGATGGAGAAGAAAACGGAAAATTTGAAACACAGGATGTTATCATAAAACCAGGAATGAATAGTTCTATTGTTGAAATGAAAAAAGATCATTAGGAGATAAATTATGAAAAAAACAATATTAACTTTATTATTTTGCACTCTATTTTCAATTTCAGCTACTTACGCAAAAAGCGACATACAACTAGGTTTTGAAACTCCAATTTTTAATTTTGCTAGTTCAAATCTTGATTTAAGAAATGTAAGTCTATTAAGCATCAGTCTTCAAAATCATAATTTTTTTGGAGAAAAAAGTAATATTGGTGTATCTGAATATATAACCTTCTCTCCACTTACATCAGATTTATTTAGTCAATTTCCTGGATTTAATTTAAGTGTATTTACAGGTTCTTCTTTTAAGTTTTTTACTGGAGAATCCAAAGAATTTGTTTTATCTACTGGTCTAAAATATTTTCTAAATTATTCTCAAAACTTTCAGAAATATCCTAAAAATGAAGGTGAAGAAAAAGTTCTCACTGTAACTGGAACTAAAATATATTCAGCTTATGCTTTTTCTTTAGACCTCCAGGTAAAATTTTTTGCAGATAAGAGATGTTCTTTCGTTTTAGGAATGCCTGTTTCAATTGGTATAGGTAATGAAAACTTCACAGAAAATGTAAATTCTATAAATCCTAACAGCATTTATAAAACTCTTTCTTCAAAGAGCGATATGGATTGTTTCTTTGAATTAGGTTTTCCATATTTTATGTTCTGTTTAAATTTTTAGAAAAAGTTTATAATTTAGCAAATACGAATACCATTCTCTTCTAATATATAATGGTAATTTTTCATATATTATATATAATTAAATTTATGAAAACCAAAGAAAAAGTATTACAAATATTACAGGAAAATATTAATCAAGCTGTTTCTGGTGAAAAACTTGCAGCAGCTTGTAATGTAAGCAGAGCCGCAATCTGGAAAGCTGTTACAACCTTAAGAGATACAGGATATGAAATCAACGGAACTACAAATGGCGGCTATATTTTTACTGGAAATGAAGATATTTTTTCTAAAGAAGATTTCTGTAAATATTTAAAAGAATCTTACCCTAACTTAAAAAGTGAGGTTGAAACTTTTGAAGTCATAGATTCTACAAATACATATGCTAAAAAACTTATTTCCCAGGCAGGCTCTCTAAAAACTCCTGATGGACAATTTACAGACGCCGGATTAAAACTTCAAAATAAAATTATTGTTACTGAAAGTCAGACTGCCGGAAAAGGCCGCCTTGGCAGAACTTTTGTATCTCCTGCAAAAACTGGCATTTATATTTCCATGATTATTATTCCAGAAAAACCAATTACCGATCCTGCCCTCCTTACCACAAGTGCGGCAGTTGCTGTTTGCAGAGTATTAAAAAAAATTTATAACATAAATCCTCAGATAAAATGGATAAATGATATATTTGCCAATGGAAAAAAACTTTGTGGCATTCTTACAGAAGGTTTTACAAATTTCGAAACCAGAACAATTGATTCAGCAGTTATAGGCATTGGAATTAATGTAAAAGAAAATCCTTATTTACCAGATGATGTAAAAGCCATTGCAACTTCAATTCAGACGCTGGGTATAGAAAAAATCAATCGCTGTCAGCTTGCTGCAATGATTGGTGGTGAAACATTAAACATACTTCAAGAAGATTCTTTAAAAGTAATGGCAGAATATAAAGCTCTTTCTTGTTTAATTGATAAAGAAGTAACTGTTTTCCCAATTATTGGAGATCAGAATTCTGCTTATACTGCAACTGTTATGGACATAGATGAAAATGCCAGTCTTATTGTAAAAACTGGCACTGGTGAAATTAAAAAATTAAATTCAGGGGAAGTAAGCCTAAAGTCCGCGAATTTAACTTTTGGTAGAATATAAAAATTTCAATTTTCAAAGCTATCCAATTAGCGAATTAAACTAAAATTTATTCTTGAACCGTAATACTGAAAAAAGATTTCTTGCATTTAACAGAATATTTAAGTTCATAATTCTCGTCACCATTAACTATAGCTTTATGGATTTCCTGTATTTCTTGCAAAATACTTTCTTCGGTCATATACCATGCCAAAAATGTATTTGTTGGACCCCAATATGATTTCTCATGAGATTCCTGTGCAAATAATGCATACTTCGGCGATTTATTTCCACCTTTATATTTTTGGCTTTTCATTACCTTGCTACACTTTGCGATAACACCCTCGTTTGGTGAAAAGATAGTAATATTTCCTGATATCGTTTTGTCCTTTGGTCCTTTCGCAATGATTTCAGTGCTTAATAAACTGTCAAGTGATACATTAAGTTCTTGAGAAATTAATAACAGTTTTTCAACCTCAGGATAACCTTCTCCAGATTCCCATTTTGAAACTGCTTGTCTGCTGACATCTACCATTTCTGCAAATTCTTCCTGTGACATATTATTGTCTTTTCTTATCTTTTTAAGATTTTCTGAAAAACTCATGTTTTTCTCCTCCTTTGTAATTAGTAAGTTCATTTTTACAGAAAATTAATTAACAAACCACCAATTTTAATTTGCATTTTGTCAACTTGAAGTAGCATTTTTTGTGCCTACTTTATTGACTTAGGCCCAAACCTCATTATTCCCCACTTCTTATACTCACTGCCCTTGCTGTATTCCAGGCTTTTTTCATTCCTACACTAAAAAGAACTGGCATCAGTTTTAAAAACATTGTTACACCGCTTTTGCCTTTTCTGGCAAACCAGGCTTTTTTTAGCTGATTCCAAATCTGCCATACCATTGGAATAAAATTTAAAAATAATGCTACTGCATTGGCCACAGTACATCGCTTTTTTAAATGTAATACTTTTCTTATAGCAAGTTCAATATCTTCAAGACCTTGTCTTATCTGCAAGTTTGTAGAAGTTTTAAAAAAGATTGATGTACTTTGCAAAATACAAAACAGCTTTACCAGCATTAAAAAAGTTTCATTTTCTGGAAGGTCTTTTACTATTCCCATTGGATTTTTTATACCACTTAAAATGCTTTTATATAATTGTTCGAATCCATTTGAAAATATAAAAATCAATGAATTCATTATCAAAAGCAGAAATCCATAATAAATAACAGGTTTTAAATCTGCTGTCTGTTGTTTTATAGAAAACTTAAGTGTAAAACAAATTATAAATTGAATTAAAATCAATAGAATACAATATTGAATGGGTAAATTAAAAAAAAGAATGTTTATAAAAGGAATAAACAGAATTTTTATCCAGGCTGGACATTTATGTATAAGAGAATCACCTTTTATATAAGAAAAAGCTATGTTTTGATCCATAAATTTACCAGACTAAATCTTCTAATTTATTATAAGCTGTAAGAGGATTTTTTATATTCCATTGTTCAAGATTTTGATTCAATCCTTCTTGTGCTGTTCCATCAAAAACTTTTTCACCACGGAATAAAACTATAAATTTATCAGCAAGTCCAAGACACTTTTCAATTTCGTGTGTCAAAAGTATGATTGTTTTTCCTGATTTTTTTAATTCTTTTAATAAAGCGTTAACCTGCTTTACTCCAGAATAATCAAGATTTGCATAAGGTTCATCAAGAATAAGAATTGGTAGGTCCATGGCAATCATACATGCCACAGCAAGACGGCGTTTTTCACCACCCGAAAGGAATCTGGCGGGAAAATCTTTTTTTTCTGCAAGGCCTGTAATTTCCAGTGCTTTATTTGCAGCTTCAATTACACGAGCTTTTTTCCAACCTAGATTTTTTGGTCCAAAGCAGACATCTTCAAAAGGAGTTTCTCCTAAAATCTGAGTTTCAGCTTCCTGGAAAACTAAACCACACTGGGCAAAGGTTTCAATGTCACCCGATGAAGAATCCTCTAAGCCAGCAATAATTGACATTAAAACACTTTTCCCAGAACCATTTTCACCGCCAATAACTGTAAAAGAATTTTCTTCAAATTCCATAGAAACGGATTTTAAAGCTTTCTTTTCACCATCAGCAGTAAAAAAAGATTTACACAAATTATTTATTTTCAGCTTCAGTTTCTGATTTTTCATTGTATATATATTGTGCTAAAATTGGTCTAATTTTCAAGGCCACAGGAATAGCAATTACAATTTTTAACAAATCACCAGGGATATATGGTATTACACAAGCACCCATTGTATAAGCCAAAGCTGATTTTTCTACTGGAACTTTTCCAGCTGCAGTTGCCCATTTTGCAAAGTGAATTACGCCAGGAATATAAAGAATAACCATTCCTGCTACAATTGCAAGACTTACCTTTAAAACTGTTTTCCAGTTCAATTTTTTTTCGGTAACAGAAGGTCTTCCAGCAATAAAACCTGTTGCAATAGCACCAATTAAATAACCAGGCAAGAAACCACCTGTAGGTCCCATCCAAACTGCAATACCACTTGTTCCGCCAGAATAAACAGGTAAACCAATTAATCCTGCAATCAAAAATAAAGCAGTTGGTGCTCCACCAAAAATGCCACCAATAATTGCCCCTGTTAAAATACAAAGAACATTCTGCAAAACAATTGGAATAACACCAATAGGGATTTTTATAAAGCAGCCAACACAAACAATTGCTGCAAACAAAGCAATAAATGAAGTTAGATAAATATTTTTGTTTTTCATGCTTTGGAATATAACATATTTATTTTTTATTGTAAACCTA
>JAKSTH010000103.1 GCA_024402655.1 Treponema sp.
TACATTGGTGTACCAGTAGAAGAAATTGGATACAACCAGCCAGCTGGTGTTCGCTATCCAACAGAAAACCCATTTGCTTAATAATAAATAAAAGCAATAACATTACCCTGAATCATATTCGGGGTATATAAAGGGAGCCCGTTTCGAAAGAGACGGGCTTTTTTAATTCCTAACATTATTCAAAATAACATATCTTATTTAGCAATAAGTTCTACAGATCCTTTTTTAGTATCTAAGGTAACAGAATCTCCGCTTATCATAAATGAAGCATCTTGGGCTGGATTGTAATAAAGATTTGTTTTGTAAGAATTCTGATTTCTTGTAAGTGGTTTTTCGCTATAAATCAGAAATTCCAGATTTGATTTTTTGTCATATGTAAGTTTTATGTTTCCAGAGTCAGATTGAATTTTTGATAAAATTACGCTGCTGGAAAGAGAAATGTCAATATTTCCAGAAACTGTAGAAATGTAAAAAGAATTGCAGCTTAAGTTTTTGTAATTTATATCTGAAGTTACGGACTTAATATTAAATTGCTGGCTTGAAATAGAATTAAAAATTACTTTTCCAGTTTCGGTAGTAAAATTAAAATCATCTTTAGCTTTTAATAATTTTAATTCTGAATCTCCCCTTAGATTTTCAATGGTGATTGTTTCTGGAATAAAGTTTACAGGAACATAAACTTCAACTTTGCAATAAATTGGATAGGAAAATTCTGCTTTACATGAAGTTATGGTTAATGTTTGATCTGCTGTAGAAAAAGACGGGCAGGTTTTAGAATTATTACTGTACACTTCAACAAGTATATCTTCACCTGTATATTTTTTTACTTCCAGCTGTTCTGTTTTCATATAAATTTCCAGATGTTTTATATTGTCGTATTCAAAATATTCTCGTGCAACAAGAGTTTTGTTTTGTGCAAAAAGAGAAGAAAAAATTACTGAAAATAACAGAACAAAGAAAGTCTTTTTCATAAATTCAATTATATAATAATTTTAGCAGTAATGATATAATTGAATTTATGAAGAATACAAAAACAAATGAGCTTGCTGTTTGTGGATTTGCAGCAGTAAAAAAACTTGAAAAAAATCATCCGGAAAAAATTAAAAGACTTTTTTTTACAGAAGATAAGGCACCTTTATTTGGAGGACTTTGTAAAAAACTGGCTAAAAATCACGGTATTTATAATATGAAGCCTGCTGCCGATTTGGAAAAGCTCAGTGGAACTGTTCATCATCAGGGCGTTGTAGCAATGATAGAAGCTCCTGTTATTGAACCTTTAGATTCTGATATTACTGATTCCTGGGCAGAAAATGGTGAAAATGCTGTTTTGCTTGATAGAATTGGAAATGCAAATAACTTTGGTGCAATTGTAAGAAGTGCAGCTTTTTTTGGCATTAAAAATATTATAATTCCTTTAGATGAAGCTCAATCTTCTATTACAACTTCTTCTTATAGAGTTGCAGAAGGTGGAATGGAGTATGTAAATATTTATTCAGTTCGTTCCTCTGCCCGCCTTTTAGAAGCTATGAAAGGCAAGATGATTAGAGTTGGAACTGATTTAAGTGCAAAAAAAGATGTAAGTCAGATTAGTAAACTTGGTGAAGGTAAAAAACCTTTGCTGGTTGTTTTAGGAAATGAAGAGCATGGAATTAGCGATGTGGTAAAAGAAAACTGCGACGAACTGATTATTATTCCATGGGCAGGTATGAATGCGGGAGTTGAAGAATCTTGCATTGACAGTCTTAATGTGGCACAAGCATCATCCATTATATTTTACGAGATGATGAAAAAATAAAAAAAACGGAGTAAAAAATGAAAAATTATTTTGATTTAACTGGTCAGGTTGCAATTGTAACTGGCTGTTCAACTGGTCTTGGTGTTCAGATGGCTAAAGCTTTGGCTAATCAGGGTGCAAAAATTGTTGCAATTGCCCGTCGCAAGGAAAAGATTGATGAAGTTGCTGCAGAAATTGCAAAAACATATGGTGTAGAAACTTTGGCTGTTCAGTGTGATATTACTGATACAGACCGTGTAAATGCTGCAGTTGATGAAGTAATGGCAAAATTTGGCCGCATTGATATTGTTATTAACAATGCAGGTACTGGTGCAGTTGCTCCTGCAGAAGATATTACTGATGAACAGTTCAATGGTGAATTGAATGTTGACCTTGGTGGTACTTTCAAAGTTGCTCGTGCTGTAGCTAAAAAAGCAATGATTCCTGCAAAATACGGAAGAATTATCAACATTGCTTCTATGTACGGTATGGTTGGAAACAAAGTTGCTCCAGCTTCTCCTTACCACGCTGCAAAAGGTGGTGTTGTAAACTTAACTCGTGGTTTGGCTGCAGAATGGGGAAAATACAACATTAACGTAAACGCTATTTGTCCAGGATATTTCTATTCTCCACTTACAAAAGAAACTTTGGATTCAGATTTCTTCCAGGCAAATGCACAGACAATGATTCCTTTAAGCCGCTATGGTAACGAAGGTGAACTTGATACAGCTGCTATCTTCCTTGCAAGCCCAGCTTCAAGCTATGTAACTGGTGTAATTTTACCAGTTGATGGCGGATACACATCAATGTAAGTTTTTTTGAAATCGGAGAGGGTTTCATATGAAATTTTATGAAGAAAAAAAAGAACGGAATTTTGTTCTTATTACAAGCATTATTTCTTTTGTGCTTGGGCTCCTTTATATTTGGAAAGGTTTTGAAGAAGGCTTTTTACCAGTTACTGTTATTGTAGCTTCTTTCTGTTTTTTGTATGTTCCTGCTGTTATGATTTTTAGACGGACTGGATTTATTGTCTATAATTTGATTTATACAGCAGTTCTGATTTTTATTATCGCGTTTTACAAAACATTTCTTTTTAATAATTATACGGGTCTCATAGCAGTTTTCTTTTTGCTGATTATCTGTCCAAAGTTTAAGTGGGTTTTTATTATTATTTACGGCCTGTGTGTTTGTGTAGCATTTGCTTTGAATGATGAAAAACTTTGTCCTTTTTTTATCCACGTTCTTCGCTCTGGCTGGTTGCTTTACATTTTCGATTTTTTGATTAAAGAGCGCTATTCCAGAAAAAAGTTGATTCTCTACGATGATGAAATTTTAATCTTAAAAGAATTGAGTAAAAATAAACTCCAGAAATCTATTGCCCTGGAAGGTTTTTCTGAATCTACAATTTACAGAAGACTAAAAGCGGCTTGTGAACGCAACAATCTTTCTAAAACCCAGCTTATAGAAGAATTCAAGCTGGAAAATGACACTCCTATAAACTCAAAATAGTCTTTGACAGTTTTTAGACTGCTTCTGACCGATTTTTGACACTCTCTCCACTATAAATACATGGTAAATTTGCACTGTAGGTTATTGAACTATACAGGAGGTTTCTATGGAACTAAAATTTTACTATTGCAAGTATTGTGGAAAAATAATTGCAATAGTGCGGGATGGTGGGACTCCAACAGTTTGCTGTGGAGAAGTTATGTCAGAATTAATTCCTGCCCAGACAGATGGCGCATCTGAAAAACATGTGCCGGTTATAAAAGTAAACGGGAATCATGTTTCTGTAATGGTAGGTTCAACTGAACATCCAATGGTGGCAGAACACTACATAGAGTGGATTCTACTGCAAACCGATATGGGTATTCAAAAAAAATGGCTGAAACCAGGAGATGAACCAAAAGCTGATTTTGTTATTGTTTCTGGAGAGAAAGTTCAGGCAGCTTATGAGTATTGTAATATCCACAAGTTATGGAAAGCGGGTTAAGCCATAATTTGTGAATGGGCGTAAGTCCAAACATTCATTCAATACCTATTTAAAAAAGTTTTTCCTTAAGCCCAATAAAACTTCTTCCAGGTCTCGGTTTTATTGGGCTTTCTTTTTTCTTATATAATATTGAGAATTAAATATTTTGGCTTTATAATAGAAACAATATCTAAAATAAAGGCGAAATAATGAAACAACTATTGTTAGGTAACGCAGCTGTTGCCAGAGGATTATTTGAAGCTGGATGTGAAGTAATTTCCAGTTATCCAGGCACTCCTAGTACAGAAATTACTGAAGAAGCTGCAAAATTCAAAGAAATTTATTGTGAGTGGGCACCAAACGAAAAGGTTGCCTTTGAGTCAGCATTTGGTGCATGTTTAGCAGGTAAAAGAGCATTCTGTGCCATGAAGCATGTTGGTCTTAATGTTGCAGCAGATCCACTTTTTACTGCAAGTTATACTGGTGTAAATGCCGGTTTAGTGATTGGTGTTGCAGATGATGCAGGAATGCATTCTTCTCAGAATGAGCAGGATTCACGACATCATGCAATTGCATCAAAAATCCCAATGATTGAACCAAGTGATTCTCAGGAAGCTAAAGAATTTGCAATGTTAGCTTATGAAATCAGTGAAAAATTTGATACACCTGTTTTGTATAAAACTTGTACTCGTGTAGCTCACAGTCAGAGTATTGTAGAAATGGGTGAACGCAATGTTCCACCAAGAAAACCTTATGAAAAAACAATCCAGAAATATGTAATGGCTCCTGCAAATGCAATCCGTCGTCATCCTTTTGTAGAACAGAGAATGAAAGACATTGCGGTATGGTCAGAAACCAGCGGAATCAATCGTATTGAAATGGGAAAAACTGATATTGGTATTATTACTTCTTCAACCAGCTATCAGTATACAAAAGAAGTTTTTGGTGATTCAGTCAGCATTTTAAAATTGGGAATGGTAAATCCTCTTCCAGAAAACATGATTCGTGACTTTGCAAAAAAAGTTTCAAAAATCATTGTAATTGAAGAATTGGATCCAATTATTGAAACAGCAGTTCGTGGTTATGAATTGGGAAAAGAAATCCACGGTAAAGACATCCTCCCAATCTGTGGTGAATTCAGCCAGAATTTACTTCGTAAATGCCTTGCTCCTGTACTTCCAGATTCTTTAAAACATAATTCCGAATTCCTAATTCCTAATTCTGCATTGGACCTTCCAGTTCGTCCACCAATTATGTGTGCCGGATGTCCTCACCGAGGTATGTTCTATGCATTGAGCAAACTTAAAGTAACAGTATTTGGTGATATTGGTTGTTATACACTTGGTTCTGTTGCACCACTTTCTGCTATGGATGTTACTTTATGTATGGGTGCTTCTTTTAGCGGACTTCACGGCTGGAATAAAGCTGGCGGTGCTGAAAACGAAAAGAAATCGGTTGCTGTAATTGGTGACTCAACTTTTATGCACTCTGGTATGACAGGTCTTGCTCAGATAGCTTACAATCAGTCTAATTCTACAGTTATTGTTCTTGATAACTCTATTACTGGTATGACAGGACATCAGCAGAATCCTACAACAGGTAAAAATCTTTATGGAGATCCTGCTGGTAGAGTTGATTTGGAAGCACTTGCAAAAGCAATGGGAATTAATAGAGTTCGTGTTGTAGATCCTTATAACATTGCAGAATGTGAAAAAGCTGTAAAAGAAGAACTTGCTGTTGAAGAACCAAGTTTAATTATCAGTCGCCGTCCATGTGCTTTGCTTAAAGAAGTAAAACCAAAGCCAGCTCTTATGGTAAATCAGGACAAATGTAAGTCTTGTAAAATGTGTATGAAAATTGGTTGTCCTGCCATTTCTATGAAAGGCGGAAAAGCTAAGATTGATACAACATTATGTGTTGGTTGTGGTGTTTGTACTCAGATGTGTAATTTTGGAGCAATTGTATGATTAAAAATATAATGATAGTTGGTGTTGGCGGACAGGGAGCTTTATTGGCTTCTAAAACATTGGGTCAGGTTCTTTTGGATGCCGGCTATGATGTAAAAGTTAGTGAAGTTCATGGTATGAGCCAGCGCGGTGGTTCTGTTGTTACTTATGTTCGCTATGGAGACAAAGTTTATTCTCCAATTATTGATAAAGGCGAAGCAGATTTTATTGTCAGCTTTGAAATGCTTGAAGCTGCCCGCTATGTAGAATACTTAAAGAAAGATGGACAGATTGTTGTAAACACACAACAGATTGATCCTATGCCTGTAATTACAGGAGCAGCAAAGTATCCTGAAAATCTGGATAAAACAATGAAAGATGCAGGTATTAAAGTTGATGCTGTAGATTGTCTTTCTTTGGCAGAAGAAGCAGGAACAGCTAAATCTGTAAATATTGTTCTTATGGGACGTCTTTCTAAGTACATGGATTTTTCTGAAGACGCTTGGCTTAAAGCAATTGAAAAATTGGTTAAACCACAGTTCCTGGAAATGAACAAAAAAGCATTTGCCCTGGGTAGAAAATAAAATAGAATAGGATAAAAAAAGGCCACTTAGTATTAAAACTAAGTGGCCTTTTCTTTTAGGCTTAAACTATTCTACATCGCAGTTGTTTGATTTAACTGTTTTGATTTCTTTACCATCAGCTGTAAGTGCTACACCATTTAATGTCATAGTGTTATTTACAATTTTCATTGTAAGTTTAAAGAACTTGTCAGCATCGATTTTTTCAGGTTTTGGAGTAGAAGGATCTGAACCAGCAGGAACAACTACTGTACCAGGTTTTGCCCAAGGTGCTGTAAGAAGTTCAACCTTTTCTTTTCCATCTTCCATATAATCACATGCTAAAAGCATACCAAAACTTTCTACACCCTTCATTTTGCGTGGAGCAAGGTTAGCAGCAATTAAAACATGCTGACCAAGAAGTTCATCTTCTTTTAAGTATGGTCTTAATCCAGACTGAATAATGCGAGGTGTTCCTGAACCATCATCCATTGTTTCGATATAAAGTTTATCACCCTGTGGGTTGCATTCAACTTTTTCAATCTTTGCTACAAGAATCTGAATGTGTTCATTAAAGTATTTGATAGGATCTGTTTCAGCTTCAGATTTCTGATTTACTACAGGTTTTGGTGCTTCTTTTGCTTTAGCTTCTTTGTTTTTTTCAGCATCAGTTTTTGTATCTGCAGTTGCCATTAAAGTTTCAAGGTCTAATTCACCAGCTACACAAGGAGTTGAAATGCCCCAGTTTTCAAGAACCTGAGGATGAACTTCACCAAATACACCTGCACTTTCGCCATTTACAATTAATTCTGCCTGACGTCCAGGAATAAAGCGAGGATCATTTGCTTCTACAACTTTGTATTCGTGGTCAAGGAAGTAAACAAGAGATGAAACTTCTGAAGCAAGAGTATTAAAGTTTGCACTGGCAGCAGCAGTAAGGAAACCTAAGTGCTGGCGTGTAATTGTTCCAGTATTTTCATCATCTTTAAGGTAAGCAACTTTACCAATTTCAAAGATTTTATGTGGGTACATAGCGTTTGCAGAACCACTTTCAGCACGACAAAGTGAAGAAAGAATTTCTGGGCGAATGAACTGATAGTTTTCAGACATAGGATTGGCAATTTCAATTACTTTTGAACCGTCAATCAACATATTGTCGATGTAATCTTTCTTTGAACCAACATAGTTGAAAATCATTTCCTGGTAACCAAGACCAACCATTAAAGTTTTAGCTTTACGGCTGAATTCTGTAAGAGGAAGAAGACGACCAATTGTGAAGTCCTGTGGAGTTCTAGGTTTAAATGCAGCAACATTACAACCAATCATTACATCTTCAATAATATCAACTTCGTGGAGGAAGTCATTTCTGTAAGGTGCTGGTTTAAGAGTAATTTCTTCACCTTTGATTTCTACTGTGTTACCCATGCGAACAAGAGCATCTTCTA
>JAKSTH010000104.1 GCA_024402655.1 Treponema sp.
TTATGGCAGCAAAAGCAATTGCATTCAAAGAAGCACGCACTCCAGCTTACCAGGCATGGGCAGCTCAGGTTGTAAAAAATGCTGCAGCTTTGGCAGAAGGATGTAAATCACACGGTATTCCACTCCAGACTGGCGGAACAGACAACCACCTTATGCTTTGTGATGTAACAGTTTACGGACTTACAGGTAAACAGGCAGAAGCAGCATTGTTCGCTTGTGGTGTTACAGCAAATGCAAACGCTCTTCCATATGACAAAAACGGTGCTTGGTGGACATCTGGTATTCGTATTGGTACTCCAGGTCTTACAACTCTTGGTATGAACGAAGCAGATATGAAAGAAGTTGCTGATATCATTGACTTTGTACTTAAAGGAACAAAACCTGGTCTTACAAAAGAAGGAAAACCTGCAAAAGGTAAAATTGACCTTGATCCAAAAGTTCAGGAAGAAGCAAAAGCTCGCGTAAACAAATTGCTCAAAGCTCACGTTCTTTACCCAGAATTGGATTTGGACTTCTTAAAGAAAGAATTCTGTAAAGCCTAGTAACAGACAATAGATTTTTTTATTATTCCCTGGCTTTTTTAGCCGGGGATTTTTTTGCAGTTTTTTGCAGCTTAAATTAGTTTTTAGAAGGATTTTATTATGAAAGAACAGAAAAAACTTATTTGGGGCATTGTACTGAACTTACTTATTTTTGTGCTGGTTACTTTTTCTACAGTTTCAATGATGACCGGATTTAATTTTATGAGCAAAACATTTGCATTTTCAGCAACCAGCTGGAAAGCATTTATTTATTTTACCGTAGATTCCAATGTTTATGCGGGAATTATTTCTTTGATTTTTGCAATTTTTCAATTAATGGTACTTAATAAAAAAATTGAATCTGTGCCAAAAGCAGTTTACCTTTTAAAATTTTCTGCCAGCGTAAGTCTTACACTTACAATGATGACCACTGTATTTTTTCTGGCTCCTACTTCTTCAAGCGGTTTCTTTGCGCTTTTTATGAACAGTAATTTCTTCTACCATTTTTTTGTGCCTGTACTCTGTTTTATAAGCTATGTCTGGTTTGAAAATGACTGTCAGTTTACACTTCCCTTTACTTTTACAGGTATAATTCCAATGGGACTTTATTCCATTTTTTACATAAGTACCATTCTTATTCACCTGGAAAATGGCGTAATTGCAAAAGGAACAGACTGGTACGGCTTTCTTTTTATGGGCTTTAATACCATCTATATTGTAATTCCATTAATTCTTGGCATTACATATTTATTTGCTTTTGGAACCTGGGCAATTTCTAAAAAAGTTGCTTCAAAACAAAAATAACAGAAAACAAAAATCTGCCTGCGTATTCATTAAACAAAATTTACTTTTTTTTTTACTTAAATTATGATAAACTTTTTGTATGATTCAAAAAAAGAAAGTTCGTTTATCAGATATTGCAGACAGATTAAATATTAGTACAGTAACCGTTTCTAAAGCTTTAGCAGACAAAGAAGGCGTTGGCGATGATTTAAGACAGGAAATTAAAGACCTGGCCGCAGAAATGGGATACAAAATCAAAAAAAATTCAATCACCCATTCCAGTTCAACCACAGGAAACATTGGTATTATTATTCCAAACGGCTACTTCCTTGCAGAAAGCTCTTATTACTGGTTTCTTTTTAATCACCTTACAAAAGCATTACTCAAACGAAATTTCTACGCCATTTTGGAACTTATTAGTCCAGAAGATGAAGCAAATCTTTCTATTCCACACCTTTTGCAAGACAAAAAAGTAGACGGCCTTATTATGCTTGGGGAAACTTCTACTGCGTATATTGAAAACATAGAAAAATATACAAAAAACTTTGTTCTTTTAGACTTTTACACAAACAATACAAATCTGGACAGTGTATGTGACGACAACTTTTTCTGTACATACATTCTTACAAATCAGATTATTGCTATGGGTCACAAAAAACTTGCTTTTGTGGGAAACTTTAATTCTACAACATCTATTAAAGATCGTTTTATGGGTTTTCAAAAAGCAATGCTGGAACACAATCTTCCATGTGAACTTTCATCAATTATTCCAGACAGAGAAGATGGAGACACAATAATTAAAATAAATCTGCCAGATAATCTTAATGGAATAACCTGTTTTGTATGTAACTGTGATGAAACTGCCGCAGCTCTTATTGCACGTCTTACCGAAAAGGGAATTAAAGTACCAGAAGATGTTTCTGTAACAGGTTTTGATGATTTTTATTTCTTTAATAAAAGTTCTATTCCTTTAGCAACAGTTTACATTAATCCGGAAGATACAGCAGATATTGCTTCCGAACTGATTGTAAAAAAAGTTACTGGACAGCCTTATATTAAAGGCCGCCATGTTGTTACTGGAACAGTAATGATTAGAGATTCCCTTAAAAAATTAAACTAACAGTTTTTTAAAAACTCAACAATTTTTTCAGCTGCCAGTAAATGTGTTTTAGGACCAGGATGTCCACGGCTTCCCTTATCAGCATTTGTGATTTCTACTTTTGCCATATCAGGTAATTCAAGAGTAAAAACATTTTTATCTCCGGTTTTAGCCTTATAGTCTTGAATTGCTTTTTGAATTACCGCAGGCACTTTATCAATATTAATCATGCCCCAGACCCAAAGAATTTTGGCACCTGGATTTTTATTTCTTACTGTTTCAACAAAAGCTATAACATCATCATAAACAGTTTCAATTTTTCCATTAAAATCTGGAACATTTAAACCGCTGTTATCATTTGTACCAAGGTTTATAACAACATAATCGCTGCCTTTTCCAAAATCAAAGGGCTTTTCTGTGCCAAGATTTTTATGAATATCCCCGTTAAGCAAAGAACAAACCTGCAGATAGTGCTTTGGAACGCAGCTGTCAAAATTACCATCCCAACCCCAGCTAATTCCCCATCCACTTTGGCTTACACAACTCCAGTCTGCATCAAGTAAAGCAGCAGTCTGAACAGCGTAAGTTTTAGATGAACGGAACCACTGAGAAATCCAATCCATTTCATCAGGATTTCCTGCAAGCCCTTCTCCAGAAGTAATACTGTCGCCTACAAATTCAATTTTCTTAGAGCGAGGCTTTACAGGTTCAAATGTGCCATTATCATCCAACGCAATACCATTTATAAAAAGTGCATGAGAGTTGTCGCCTGCCATGGCCTGTGTATCTTTTATAATAGAAATAAGATTTATTTTTTCCGGATTCAGATTTCTTGCTACACAAATCCAGTTTTCCTGTTGTGGAGCTGCAAAACGATTAGTTTCATAACGGTTTACTTCTACACTAACCCATGGTTCATTTGTGTCGTAACTGCAGCTTAAGTTTACCCAAACTTCTTTTGCACGAACATTAAGTTCCAAAGCAGAAGCACCCCATAATAAACAAAGAGAGTCACCTTTATTTAAAGTGCGTCCAAGTATTTTTTTATTTTCAATTTCATTTAATTTATACTGTTTCATAATCTTAAAATAACAAATCAGAGAAACAGATTCAAGAGATTTACCCGCTATGACAGTTTTTTTACTTAATATTTATTTATTTTTACTTAATTTTACTTAATTTTTCTTGACAATTATCAATACTGCCTTTATTCTATACTTACGGGAAAGAGAACTAACCCGAATGCTTTATTTTTATATTGAGGTACATAGTATGTCAAAAATTATCAGCGGTGGTAATTTACCAAACATTCCTTGGCAGGAAAAACCAGCAGACTGTTGGCTTCCTATCTGGCGTTATTCAGCAAATCCAGTAATTGGTCGTAATCCTTTTCCTGGAATGGGACGCATTTACAACTCTGCAGTAATTCCATGGCAGGGAAAATTTAAAGGAGTTTTCAGATCAGAGGACACATCTGCAAGACCTTTCCTTTATATCGGTGACTCAGAAGATGGTATTCATTGGGAATTCCAGAGAGAAAAAATCCATATGCACGATCCAGATGGAACTCCACACGATCCATTTTATGCATATGACCCACGCTGTGTAAAAATTGATGACACATACTATATTCTCTGGTGTGGTGATTTTGACGGAGCCTCTATTGGAGTAGCTACCACTAAAGACTTTGTTGATTTTACCCGCCTGGAGAACCCTTTCCTTCCATTCAACAGAAACGCAGTTTTGTTCCCAAAAAAAATTGATAACAAATTTGTTATGCTTTCCCGCCCTTCAGATTCAGGACACACTCCTTTTGGTGACATTCTTCTTTCTCAGTCTCCAGATATGAAATACTGGGGTGAACACAGACTTGTAATGCAGAAAGGTGGCAAAGGCTGGTGGCAGGGAGTTAAAATTGGATGTGGTCCTGCACCAATCGAAATTGAATACACTACTCCAGAAGGAAAAACAGAACAGGGTTGGCTTATGTTCTATCATGGTGTTGCAACAACTTGTAATGGATTTGTATATTCTTTCAGTGCAGCCATTCTTGATCATGACCAGCCTTCAATTGTTAAATATCGCTGTGGAGATTATATGCTTACTCCAGAACAGCCTTATGAAACAACAGGTTTTGTAGACAATGTTTGTTTCCCAGTTGCAGCTTTAACAGACGAAAAAGATGGTAAGATTGCAATTTATTACGGATGTGCTGATACAGTAGTAGGACTTTGTTTTACAACAGTTGATGAATGTGTCAAATTTATTCTGGCACATGATGAAAAAGGTTATTGGGATTCTGATATAGGTCGTTTCTAAAGAATCTAAGAATTATGAATCACTGAGTCTGCAAGAAAACTTTTATTTACAGACTCAGTGTTTTTTTTATTCTTCAATCAGATATTTTTTCATTTCGTTGTAAAATTCTGGGAATTTCTTTTCCATAATAACAGGACGGCCGTTCAAATCAAGGAAACAATGAGAACTTAAACCTGTAAATGCAACTTCACCGTTACATTCCATTGTATATCTGATTGAAAATTTAATTCCAGTAAGTTTTGCAACAGAAACTTTAATTGTAATTTTATCTGCAAAAGTTGTAGTGTGTTTATAATTACATTCAATAGCAACTACAGGAGATACAACCCCTTGAGCTTCCAGTTTTTCAAATCCATAACCAATTTTATCGAGAAAATCTACGCGGGCTTCTTCCATGAAACGAATGTAGTTAGAGTGATGAGTAATACCCATTTTATCTGTTTCATAGTAATTTACTTTGTGAACATAAGGTTCCATAATATTTCTCCTGCTTCTTATAAACAATATGACAAATTATATCATTTTGTCACTTAATTTTTCAATATAAAAATCTTCTGCTTGATTATTTACCATAACAATTTAGAATTATATATAAGGAAATAAAAATGATTATCTACAATAATGAAACAAAAACTTTTTTACTGAATACAAAAAATTCTACATATGCCATTACAATTTCGGCAAAAGGCTATGTAGCGCATACTTATTACGGAAAACCTGTTGGCAAGGATGATATTTCTTACCTTACAAGACAATACGAATATGGTTTTTCAAACAATGAAATATTTCGTGAAAAACACAGCTTATTAGATTTTTTACCACAGGAATATCCTACAGAAGGCATGGGCGACTACCGTGAGTCAGCACTGGCAGTAACAGATGCAAATAATCACAACGGAATTGAATTAAAATACAAAGCCTATAAAATTTCAGAAGGAACAGTTTCATTACCAGACATGCCTTGCGTTTTTGCAGGAAACTCTAAATGCCAGACACTGGAAATCATAACAGAAGATACAGTTCTTAATACTCAAGTCAGTCTTTTTTACACAGTTTTCGATGATACAGATGCTATAGTCCGTTTTGCAAAAATTACAAACTTAAATAACAATAAACCCGAAAACACAGTTTACATAAAAAAAGCATTATCTCTTGCTTTTGATATGGACAATGACAATTATGATATGATTACCCTTCATGGCAGCTGGGCCAGAGAACGCCACATAGACCGCCGCCCGGTTCACATGGGAAAACAGGGAGTTGTAAGCATGCGTGGTGAAACAAGTCACCAGGAACATCCTTTTATTGCCATTCTTGACCACACTGCAACACAAAATTCTGGCAGCGTATATGGAATCAATTTTATATATTCAGGAAACTTTGTTGCAGACGTTCAGAGAAATCAGTTTGACACCCTTAGAACTGTAATTGGAATTAATCCTGAAGGATTTACATGGAAACTTCAGGGGGGTCAGTCTTTCTATACTCCACAGGCAGTAATTACATATTCTTCAGAAGGCTTAAACGGTATGACCCATGCGTTCCATGATTTATACAGAGAACATTTAATCAGAAGTCCTTATAAAAAATCAATGCGCCCTATTTTAATTAATAACTGGGAAGCAACATATTTCAATTTTGACACTGAAAAATTACTGGCCATTGCAAAAGAAGCAAAACAGCGGGGCATAGAAATGCTTGTAATGGATGACGGATGGTTTGGTCACAGAAGTTTTGATGACAGTTCCCTTGGCGACTGGTATGTTAATGAAGAAAAACTTAAAGGCGGATTAAAAAATCTTGTTGATGAAGTAAATAAAATCGGAATGAAATTCGGTATTTGGTTTGAACCGGAAATGATTTCACCTGATTCAGATTTATATAGAGCTCATCCAGACTGGGCAATACAAATTCCAGGAAGAGAACCTGGCATGAGTAGACAGCAGCTGGTTCTTGATATTACAAGACAGGAAGTTCGGGATTATGCTTATAATTGTGTTGCT
This sequence comes from Treponema sp., assembly GCA_024402655.1. Taxonomy (GTDB): domain Bacteria; phylum Spirochaetota; class Spirochaetia; order Treponematales; family Treponemataceae; genus Treponema_D. The sequence goes on from JAKSTH010000104.1 coordinate 6,726, forward strand.
TCCATCCTAAAATCTGCAAATATAGAATATGTAAAATGGGATATGAACCGTCAGTTAGCAGATATTGGAAGTATTAATTTACCTGCAGATCAAAATGGAGAATTCTATCATCGTTATGTGCTTGCTGTTTACGAAATGCAGGAGCGTCTTGTTACTCAGTTCCCTAACCTGCTTTTGGAAAACTGTTCTGGTGGTGGAGCCCGCTTTGATCCAGGTATGCTTTATTACAGTCCACAAATCTGGTGTTCTGATGATACAGATGCAATTGAACGTTTAAGCATTCAGGAAGGAACAGCACTTATGTATCCACTTTCTGCTATGGGTGCACATGTTTCTGTATGTCCAAATCATGCATGCGGAAGAGTGACACCTTTTAAGACAAGAGGTTATGTTGCATTAGCTGGTACTTTTGGATACGAACTTGATATTACAAAACTCAGCGATGAAGAAAAAAATATGGTTCCAGTACAAATCGCATTGTATAAACGCTTTAGTGATTTAGTTCGCAATGGAGATTACTGGAGAGTTGCATCTTATTCACAAAACAATGAATATGACTGCTGGATGTCTATAGCAAAAGATAAATCTGAAGCTTTAGTAACTTTTGTTCAGGTTTTGAATCATCCAAACAATAAAACAAGAATGATTAAGCTTTGCGGACTAGAAGCAGAAGCTGCATATGAAGTTTCTTACCCAGACGAAGATCAGGAAAAATTTAAACCATATACTTTGCAAGGCTCAACATTGATGAACGCAGGTTTACCTGTTGGCAGAGACTGGGGAGATTTCCAAGGAAAACTCATTTATCTGAAAAAAATGTAGGTTTAAATCAAAGAAAAATACATACAGACAGATTGCAACTTACACGATGAAAATACTACCAGTTAGGTTGATAA
>JAKSTH010000105.1 GCA_024402655.1 Treponema sp.
CATAATCACGCATTCTCTGTTCTGCAGGTAAAATATCTTTCATACCTTTAAGTGCGTTTGCTTTCATATATATAACCTCTTGTAATTTGTACTATAATAAAAAAATTGCTTATACACAATAAAGCAATAAATTACTGTTTTGTTACTATAATAAATCTTCCCAGTTTAAGCCCTGCCCGCTTGTTACATCACGAGAAAGAACTTTTCCAAGAACAAGATTATAGTATTCTGGACTCATACCTGGTGTAAGTATTTTTTCAGTTCTTAAAATTCCAATATCAGCTTCTTTAAGAATCTCACCTTTTTTCATGCTATGCATAATATGAAGGCTTCTGTTTGTTCTGCCATAATTGGCTTTTTCTGCCATAGCAAGTTTTTTTACACCTGTTCCTAAAACTGCCAGAACTTTATCTTTTCCAAACTGTTCTGAAAGCTGTTCTATGGCTTTTTCCAATGCAAGTTCTTTGCCGTAATGTCTTATGGCAGCTTCAGTCTGGTGGACTACATGAACCATCATGGCAAACTGTTCAGGTTCCAGAGCAACAGGATCATCAAGTCCTGCAGTCTGACGGCTTAAAGTAATATGTTTTTCAATAATTGTACCGCCGACAGCAATACTTAAAACAGGAACCAAAATCGGATCTAAACTATGGTCACTTACACCACATTCAATTCCTAAAATATTTTTAAGATTTGCAATTACCCGAATATTATATTCTTCTTCTGGAGCCGGATAACTTGTAATACAGTGAAGCAAAGAAACATTTTTAGTACCAATAATAGAAACAGCTTTTTCTATGTCACTTAATGTTGAAACTCCGCTGGATAAAACAACTGGAATTTCAGATTCTTTTCCTTTTCTGTATAAAGCAAGGGACTCCAGCATTTTATAATGATTCAATTCTGGAGATGCAATTTTTACAATATCAGGTTTAAGTTCCAAAAGTTCTTTAAGACTTTTTAATCCGAATGGTGAACAACAGAATTTACATCCTTTTTCATGGACATAATCTATTAATTCTTTATAAAAAGAAACTGGACATTCCAACTGTCTGAATCTTTCATAAAGTGGAATGTTTCCTGTTGGAAGTTTTACAAAACCTGTGTCCGGATGAAGGATTTCATCTGCATAAACCCACTGAAACTTAATTGCATCAGCACCTGCTTCCCATGCAGCATCAACCATAGCCTTTGCTTTTTCCATAGAACCTTCATGGGAAGTGCCAATTTCTGCAATTATTAAACTCATAATAAACCCTCTTGAGTCTTAGTCCTTCAAATCTTTTTGGGCTGTTTGAGCCTTCATTCTGTTACTGTAAATACTAATAGAAGATTCTGGCAGCCAGCCTTGTTCAAATTTGTACCAGTAGTTCTTTTTTTTGTCAAAACTGCGACTTATAACCTGAAGTATTTCACCCTTTTTACAGTAAGATTTAATTTCGCTGTCCCAATCCATATCTGCTCTAAACGCAGCATAAGGGTCTGTTACTAAAGCCCACTGAATATCTGGAGCCAGGGCAAGTGGTTGTGAATTATCTAAAACAATTACTTCTTTTCCCGCTTTTTTACAAGAAACAAAAGAACAGAATAAAAATACGATAAACAATACAATTATTTTATTTTTCATGTTTCTCTTTTACAGCCTGCAATACCATAGGATAAATCTTTAAATCTGAATCAACAAAATTAAGTTCAGGTATTTTTTCAATAGCAATCCATTTATAATCAGTATGTTCTGTTAAATCAAATTTCTTTTCCAAACCGTCATGATCAAAATGAATAAAAAATGCGTCTAAAAAGCATTCTTTGTTTTTATGAGTAAAACTTGTATGGGTAATATGGTCGCCAATTGTTACCCCTACATTAAACTCTTCTTTCATTTCACGTTTAATGGCTGCAACAAAATCTTCACCTTCGTCCAGTTTACCACCTGGAAATTCCCAGCGTCCACCCATATCACCTTTATCGCAGCGTTTTGCGATAAACACATTTCCATCACGATAATCAATACAAGCAATAGAACTACTCATAATTTATTCCTATAAGAAAAGTACACCAGGAGCCACAAAATGCAAAGCAGCAACAGCAAAAGCAGCAATTCCAAGCCAGTAGATATTGTCTACAAAAATAAGCTTAAGTACAGAAGGAAGATTTACTTCTGTTGTAGCAGTTGTAAGATAATAATTTAATAAAATTGCAAAACCTGCTGTTATACCCATTACAGCAGGAATTAAATCACCAAGAATAATAAGACCGCCTTTTGCAACACAGAAGAACTTAATAACACCAACAAGCAAAGAAAGAATGCCAGTAATTAAGCACACAGATTTATTCTGGAAAAATTCATTTTCAGATAAAGCTTCATTTGCACTCTGTAAAGGTCTTTTTTTATTATCAGATTCAGAGTGAACTTCTGAAGGTTTTCTCGAAAGCAAAACAAGTCCTGCCAGAACATTTAAAACAATTGATAAAAAATATATCTGCATCATAAAAAGCCTCCTGAACTTTTTTATAAATTACCTTGCAACCGCAGTAGATAATTCTTTTTCTATATCACCAACACTGATAATAGCATCAACTCTAATTATATCATAATCGGTAAACTTTGTCCGTAAATATTCTTCACCACCACCGTATACAAGAGAAGCATCTTTTACTTCTACCGGCTGATTGTCAAGATTTACATAATAAACTTTGGCATCTATTTTTTCCGGCTTTTCCAGTGCTTTTCCACTGGCGGTTTTTACTTTTATGTTAGTATACACTTCTCCATCATAACTAAATGCCTGCATTTCCAGCACAATATTATTAATTTTTACATAATTTCTTGTACTATTAAAACCTGTATACATCCAGACAAAAGCAACAAAAAGTACAAGAGCAATAAGAATATATCTGTTCTGCTTTTGAAAAAGTACTTTTATGCCCCGCACAGGTTCCATCTTACCATCATAAAAATCTTTTACAATCTGTGGCGCATGAGCAATTCTTTCTTCCCTGTTATAAAAAAAATGAAGAGGCTGTTTTCCGTCTGGCTTACCTTCATTTGCTTCTGGAAAAATATCACTCATAACAAAGACTCCTTAGTTGTTCACAATTGTTGCAATAAGATTATCAGTTCTATACCACACAACTTTTGCGTTATCGTTATCTAAATATAAAGCAGTAATAATTCCAGTCGGAGAAAGATTCATTGTGTAATAAAGATTTTTATCATGATTTACAACCAAATGTCTTCTGAGAATCTTCTGATTTTCACTTTGAATCATTTCGATGTTAAATCCATCTGCAGTTTTTACAATAAAATATTTCCAGCCGTTTTCTGTAATACCAAGAAAATCATAAGAAATTTTGTAAGTAAGACGGCTGTAATCTACAACTACAGATTCTTCGTATGGAGGAATGGAAATTGGATCTCCATAAGTTTCTTTTTCACAGTCCAAAGCATACAACAGAGTCTGAACATAGTTTACACCCGACTGAATCATAGAATCTTCATCAAGATAGTTTTCGTAATAATCTATATTTACAAAAAGCTTATATTCTGTTGGAGAAGGAATTACATTTCCAATTGTTGTATAAGTTTCTGTTTTAATATCTGCTCCACTAAGTTTTGGAATATTTTCAGTGTTAATTGTGGCTGTGTATTTTAAAAAGTTATCTGTTCCAAACCAATACACCATATAGCCGTCATCAGCATTACAAATAACTACAAGTTCATCTTTTTGTGTAATGTAAATATTATTAATTTTTGGGAAAGGAAGACCACCTGGGCCCTGCTGTCCTATATAATCTGAAAAAGAACCGTCGCGTTCAAAACGGAGTACCAGCTGATTGTGAATAAGGCCATCTTCACCAATTTCCTGTCTGTTTTTTTCAAGAGTACAGGCAGTATAAATACATTTATTTGAATCTACAGCTATCTGGCCTGGAAATTCAAATGGGAATGATAATGGCTGGCGAACAACAGATGCAGTACGAAGAGATTTGTTTATAAGTTCTGCAGTGTCTGAATCATCATTATAATAAACAGAAAGCAAATCTCCATAAGAATTTAATTCCATTGTTTTTTCAGATTTACCGTCTACAATGTAGAAAAATCCGTCTCTCATAGCTATACCAGAGCGAACATTTCCAACAGTATTCAAATCATCAATACTGATTTCCTCTTCAAAGTTCCCATATTTAAGAGTAAAAAGAGTTTCTTCCTGTAATGTCTGAATCTTACCAGAACTACAGGCACTAAATAAAACTGCTGTTAAACAAATACCTAAAAATCTATACTTTTTCATAATTTCCATCATTAATATATAATATTAAATAGTGATTTTTTCCTTGTCAATTATACTATAAATATAGTAAATTTATAATAAGTAAGATATACTTTTATAATATTTTAACAAGGAATTATAAAAAATGGTAATTGATAAAATCTTAACCGCAATATTTGGTTCACAGAATGACCGTGATGTAAAAGCTATCCGCCCTATTTTGGCTAAAGTAAATGAAAAAGAAGAATGGGCAAAATCTCTTAAACCAGAAGAGTTCCCTTTACAGACTAAAAGATTCAAGGAAGAAATTGCAAATGGCAAATCTCTTGATGATATTTTGCCAGAAGCATTTGCACTTGTACGCGAAGCTGCATGGCGTGTTCGTGGTGAACGAGCATTTGATGTTCAGGTAATGGGTTCTATCAATCTGCATATGGGCCGTATTACAGAAATGAAAACTGGTGAAGGTAAAACTCTTGTTGCCGTTGCTCCTTCATATTTGAACTCACTTACAGGAAAAGGTGTTCATGTAGTTACTGTCAACGACTATCTTGCAGAACGCGATGCCAACACAATGCGTCCAGTATTTACTTACCTTGGTTGTACAGTAGGTTCAATTCTTTCAGATATGGATACAGAAGCAAGAAAAGCTGCTTACAACTGTGATATTACTTACGGTACAAACAATGAATTAGGATTTGACTATCTTCGCGACAACATGAAGATTGATCTTAAAGATAAAGTTCAGCGTGGCTTTAACTACTGTATTGTCGATGAAATTGACTCTATTTTAATTGATGAAGCCAGAACTCCACTTATTATTTCAGGTGCCGGCGAAGATGATACATATAAATATCACGAAGTTGACAAATATGTTGGTGAATTAAAAGAAGTTGAAAAAGATCCAAAAACTGGTGAATATCCAGATGAAACTTTTATGACACCAGAAGAAAAAGCTGCAATTGCCGGTGACTACACAATTGATGAAAAATCAAAGAGAGTTTCTTTCACTGCAAAAGGTATGCTTCATATCAACGAAATTCTTCATAAACACAACCTTATTACCGGTTCTTTGGAAGATGAAGAAAACTTTGAATACACACACTATTTTACACAGGCTTTAAGAGCTCATATTCTTTTCCACAACGATGTAGATTACCTTGTTCGTGACGGAAAGGTAGAAATTATTGATGAATTTACAGGTCGTGTACTTGAAGGCCGCCGTTATTCAGACGGATTGCATCAGGCTATTGAAGCAAAGGAACATATTCGTATTGCTCAGCGTAACCGTACAATGGCTACAATTACATTCCAGAATTTCTTCCGTATGTATGACAAACTTTCTGGTATGACTGGTACTGCCGCTACAGAAGCTGTTGAATTCAACAAAATCTACAAACTTGATGTAGTTGCAATTCCAACAAACCTTCCAGTAGCTCGTATTGATGAAAACGACGAAGTTTACTTAAACGAAAAAGATAAATGGGAAGCCATTGCTAAAGAAATTGCAGAAGCACATGCAAAAGGTCAGCCAGTTCTGGTTGGTACAGTTTCTGTAGAAAAATCTGAAGTTCTTTCTGCTCTGCTTACAAGAAAAGGTATTCGCCATGAAGTTTTGAATGCTAAAAACCATGCCCGTGAAGCTTTGATTATTGCAGAAGCAGGTGCCAAAGGTGCCGTAACAATTGCAACTAACATGGCAGGTCGTGGTACAGATATTAAGCTTGGTGGTAACCCAGAATTTAGAGCTAGAAAACGTGCCGGTACTAATGCTACAGAAGAACAGTACAAGGCTGCTCTTGAAATTGAAAAAGAAAACTGGAAAAAAGATTACGAAGAAGTTCGTGCAGCAGGTGGTTTATATGTAATCGGTTCAGAACGTCATGAATCTCGCCGTATTGATAACCAGCTCCGTGGTCGTTCTGGTCGCCAGGGTGATCCAGGTCGTTCAAAATTCTTTATCTCTATGGATGACGATTTAATGCGTCTCTTTGGTGGAGAAAGAATGAAAGTTATGATGAGTCGTATTGGTATGGGACCAGGAGAACCAATTGACCACCCATGGCTCAACAAAGGTATTGAAAAAGCACAGGCAAAAGTAGAAGACAGAAACTTCGAAATTCGTAAACATCTTCTTGACTATGATGATGTATTAAATGAACAGCGTTCTGTAATTTATGAACAGAGAGATTCTTTACTTGCAGATGAAAATCTTTCTGCACGTATTATGAACAATGCAAAAGATGTTGTAGAAGAACTCTTTGACGAATATGAAGATAACGCAAAACATAATAAACACGACACATCTGCTCTTTCAGCTCTTGGAGAAAGTATTCGTGAAACATTTGGAATGCAGTTACCTTCTGACCGTCTTACAAAAGAAGCTGTTCTTGCTGAATTACAGAATGATATTACTGAAAAAGAAACACTTGCAGGTAAAGAAAACTTTAATATGTTTATTCGTTACCAGTATGTTCAGATTATTGATAGAAAATGGCTTGATCAGCTTGAAACTCTTGAAGGTTTAAGAGAAGCTGTTGGCTTACGTTCTTACGGTTCTAAAAACCCATTAACTGAATATAAAATTGAAGGTTTCAACATTTTTGACACAATGCTTGATACAATCAGAAATACAGTAATGTCTCGTGTATTCAAAGTTCGTATCCAGCTTTCACCAGAAGCTGCTGAACACAGAAGAAGAATGCTGGAAGCTCAGAACAAAAACATGAATGCACAGCACACAGAAATGAACCAGAACTTTGGAGCTCAGCAGGCACAGGTTCAGGCACAGCAGAGTGCGGTTAATTCTTTCAATGGAGATGCCGCAAGAAGACAGGCTGTAAACAGTGCCATGAATAAGAGTTCCCAGGGCGATGGAGTTACAGTACGCCGCACAGTTCCAAAAGTAGGTCGTAATGATCCTTGTCCATGTGGCTCAGGAAAAAAATACAAACAATGTTGCGGTAGATAAGAAATAATCGCCGCATAGGGGCGAAACAAAATTCATGCGCCATGTAGCAAATGGATGAAAAGTTTCGCCAACAAACAATGTTGTGGTAGATAAGTGATAATCGCCGCATAGGAGGCGAAACAAAATTCATGCGCCATGTAGTAAATGGATGAAAAGTTTCGCCAACAAACAGTGCTGCTATAAATAAAACACAATCGCCGCATAGGGGCGAAACAGAACCAATGGCAAATATAAATTTCAGGAGTGGTTTCGCCAACAAACAGTGCTGCGGTAGATAAAACACAATCGCCGCATAGGTGGCGAAACAAAATTTCTGCGCCATGTAGTAGATGGATGA
>JAKSTH010000106.1 GCA_024402655.1 Treponema sp.
TGTTATACAGAGGGAGCCAGAGGACTTTATAAATGCAAGGGAGCATATAGGAAAGCTGGCGGGAGCAGAAACGGGGCTTCAAACTGCATTTGTGGGATGGCAAGCAGAATTGCGTAGCAATTATGCGCAGTCCGATACCTCTAACCCACAACCCGCAGTTTGCAAGACACGATTCTGCGGTAGCCAGCTTTCATATATGCGCTGTTGATATATGAATGTCCTCTGGCGTCCTGTGGGTAGGGGTGTTTTCTTTGATTTAAACCTAGGTTTTATTTGGAGGTGGGGAGAATTGACTGGGGTTCTGTCACAGACTTCCTGTCTGCTCCGTCACCCCCATCTTCGTTCGCTGTCGCTGCCCTCCTGGCAGCTTTTCGCCTGTCGGCGCGTTCACTCCGCGGAGTTCAATTCTCCCAATACTTATTTAAAACAAAAAATCCTTACTTTATTTAAGTAAGGATTTGTATTGGAGGTGGGGAGAATTGAACTCCCGTCCGAAAAGGTAAACCAGGTACATCTACAGGTTTAGTTATGCGAGGTAATTGTCGGGGACCGGTAGCAGCATAACAAGCGTCGTTCCCGTATTCTGTTAAAGAGTCCCATTTACATTACAGAAACTGTAAACAGCGAGTCCCGATAGGTCAAAGAACAGCATCCAACGCGGAACAGGGCCGGATGGGTTCCTGCACGGCTGACTAAGCAGCGAGTGCTTCTGCGAAAGAAGCTTCTTCAGCTTCTTCTTCTTTTCTTGCGAAAATTGCAGTTATTTTTTTGTCAGTTTAAGGAACCTTCACTCCTACTTGCAGTACAAGATTTCGCGATTCCGTCGAAACCGGTACACCCCCAAGTTATATTTTCTAATATAAATATAATAACCGAATTAAGTATCGTCAAGTAAACTTATAATTTAAATTTTTGACAATGGGATTCTATATATACTTCCACAATTACGACATTGAATTTCTAATGGATCTGGTCCATTTTTCTTAAAATCTTCAATCTGTTCTTTTGGAAGATTTTTTATGTAATTCAGATAAAAAGTTTCATTACATTTACAATCAACTATAATATCTCGTTTTAAAGTAATTGTAGGATTGAACTCTCTAAAAAGACCAAGAATAATATCTTCAGAGTCAACTTCTTTTTCCGAATACAAAAGCCCAATACTTGGACAGGCTCTAAATGCATTTTCTACTTTTCGAAGTAATTCTTCATCATCTTCTGATTCTTCTTGATGACTGTCTACTTGAGAACCGATTCCAGCTGTACCACCTGTTTTTGGCATAATTTGAATGTACATTGAACCAGCACCTACAACACGGCCTTTAGTATCAAACTGAATACTAGAATTAAATGCTGTATTACATTGTTCAGATTGAGCAAAGTAAGATGCAAAATCTTTTGCAATATTTGTTCCACTTACTTCAACTGTTGAATTTTGAGGATATTTATCATCTTTGTGTATTCTGGAAAATGTAATATTTCCATCACCTAAAAATGGTCCTAAATCCCAGTTTTCCAATGCTTTTGTAACTGGAATATGGTCATTATATAAATATCCACGAACGTAACCAGTTGAGTCAGCTTCTACAGCATAACCTTCCGCAGGTCCATTACATTCAAATTTAATGGCGGTATGTTCCATATCTTTCATCATAGGAATGGTAAGGGCACCGCAAAGAGCCGCTTGTCCTAAAATGTATGTTTCTAAAATACCAAGATTATGCTGAGTTCGAAGCTGATTAACAAATCGTGTTCCATGGAATAACGCACCACGAACACGACCATCTGCCATTGTAAAAATGCGAAGTTTATCTTCTTCTAAAGAATTTAAATGTGTTAAAAGTTCTTTATCTGTAATTTCTGCTTTAATCATACACTTAATATAATAAAATTTTCTAAAAAAAGAAATATTTATCTGTAGTATTCAGCCTGTGCTTCAAACATCTTTGCATAAATACCATTTTCTTTTTTTACTAACTCACTATGAGTTCCATACTCAGCAATTTTTCCATCTGAAAATACTGCAATATGATCGCAGAATTTACAAGAAGAAAGCCTGTGAGAAATATAAAAAGCAGTTTTATCACCTACCAGCGTATTAAACTGTCTGTATATTTCATATTCTGCAATTGGATCTAATGCTGCAGTTGGTTCATCAAGAATAATTACAGGGGACTTTTTTGCTAAAGCACGAGCAATTGCCATTTTTTGCTGTTCGCCACCAGAAGGTTCAATACCATTTTCATCAAAATAACGGAAAAGATAAGTTTCTGCACCATTGGTCTGTTTTGCAACCATCTTATCCAATTCAACAAGATTTACTATTTCATTAAAGAATGATTTTTCTTCATCAGTCATAACTTGTTCATCTTTGAACATGATGTTTTCATTAATTTTAAAACCAAAAATTTTAAAATCCTGGAAAACAGGTGCAAACTGTTTCATGTATTGTTTATAATCATATTCTTTAATGTTTACCCCATCTACTAGAATTTCTCCCGAAGTTGGATCATATAAACGACATAAAAGTTTTATAAATGTCGTTTTACCAGCACCATTTAATCCAACAATAGAAAGTTTTTCTCCAGGATTAATTGTAATGTTCACACCATTTAAAATCATTTTATCTGTTCCAGGATAAGCGAAACAAACATCTTTGAAAGTGATAGTATGATTTTTTGTTTCAATTGGCAAATTACCTTTTGTAAGTGCCTGAGGATAATTCATAAACTGTATAAATTCAAAAGAATATTCACATTTTTGAATAATTGACTGAAGTGTCCAAATTATGCCACCAAAAGATTCATTTAAAACTCCCGCAGCTTCCAGCATCTGGGTAAATCCACCAATTGTAAGATGACCATTTAATGTAAGATAACCAACATAGCAAATAGTTATCATTGTTCTTATGATGTCCAACAGATTTTGAGTAAGATTATATGGATATGTTCCCTTTGCCTGGTTTTCCCATAGTCTTATACCTTCTTTACTAAATTGTTCCCATCTGTCTACCATCATATCTTTTGCATCATATAAACGAATATCTTTACCATATCTAAAATCTGATAAAGTCCATCCAAAGTATCCGAACATGCGGTTTACTTTTGAAAGATTTTCGTATGATTTGAACTGGACAATATTCTGTTTTTCAATAAGGAAAGTTGCCGCAATAACACCAACAAGAATAAAAATAAGAATGACTGGTGCAGTAAATGCAATAAGTCCAATAACTCCAATACTCTTTATAATATTGGAAATGATATTAAAGAAATCACTGATTGTATCATTAATGCTGCCATACCAGGAAAGTCCGTTTCTTGCTTTTTCCAGCTGATCCAATGCTTTTTTATCTTCAGTAAGCTGAAAGTCTAAGTCCATGGTATGCTGACATAAAAGCCAGTCTAAATAATTATTAATTCGTTCCCGGTATTTCATATTTCTATGATGAGTAAGTTTTGTTATAGCAGTAATTAATCCTTTACCAAGAATAAGAATTAAAACAAGTGTTATAAGTTTTTTAACATCTCTTGCGCCTAATAATTCATCAATAATCATTGGTGTAATTGTAAGACTTATAAAAGGATTGATTGAACTGAAAATCATATCCAGAAACATAATAACAAAGAAACCAGGATATTTTCTTCCAATAATGGGAAATAAAGTTTTAAAAACAGGGATAACTTTTGTTAATTTTTTCTGATTTGCCATTTTAGTTTACCCCCTGTTCATTAATTTTATTATTTTCATCTTTATAATATTGTGCCTGAACTTCGAACATTTTTGCATACTCACCATTTTTAGCAATTAACTGTTCATGAGTTCCATACTCAACCATTTTTCCGTCCATAAACATTGCAATATTGTCGCAAAATCTGGTAGATGCAAGTCGATGAGAAATATAAACAGAAGATTTAGAACCAATCATTTTATCAAAGCGTTCATATAACTGTTTTTCTGCAAGAGCATCTAATGCAGAAGTTGGTTCATCAAGAACTACAATTGGGGCTCCTTTATATAATGCACGCGCCAAAGCCAGTTTTTGTTTTTCACCGCCAGATAAATCTATTCCGTTTTCATCAACAATTTTTAAAAGTTGAGTGTCTATGCCATTTGGAAGAGATTTTAATTTTTCTTCTAAACCTGCTTCATTCATACAATCAATAGTTTTTTCTTTATCTGTAACAGCAAGTTCTTTCATTGAAACATTCTGGCTGATTGGAAAAGCAAAAACTTCCAGATCTTGAAAAACAGGAGAAAAAAGTTTGTAATATTCGGCTCTATCAAATTTTCGTAAATCGATTCCATTCAATGTAATATATCCTTCTGTTGGATCATAAAGTCTCAAGAGAAGTTTTATCATTGTTGTTTTTCCAGCTCCATTTAAACCAACAACAGCAAGTTTTTCTCCAGGATGTAAAGTAAGATTTAAATGAGATAAAGCCGGAGTTTCTGAAGCTTTATATATGTAAGTCACATCATGAAATTCAATTTCATAAGAATCACAAACAGGTACACTAACCTTTTCCATTGCATTTTCATCAGTTTCATTTTTTACATTCATAAATGAACGAAAATCATCAACTTCTAAAGAGCACTTTACATAGTCCCCTAATTGCTGCAGAAAATAAACTAAGCTATTGGAAAAGGCCATAGCAAAACTTAAATACATAGAAAAATTAGCTATGGACAAATCTTTTCCTAAAATTGAATAAATCAATACGCCATAAACACAAAGATCTGTAACAATCGAAATAAACAATGTAAAAAAGGAATATGCACGCCAGCAATTTTCATGAAAATCAATTCTACCTTCTCTAAATTTTTGAACATCTCGTAGTTTATTTAAAAGGAAATCACCTAAATCAAAAAGACGAATATCTTTTGCACAATCAAAATCCTGAGTTCTTCGATTCAAATAATGAATTTTTCTCCAGTAAGGAGCAAGAGCATCCCAAACACGAACTTTTTCAAATTTTATAATGAATTTATATAAAAGAAAATTCAGTATACTTCCAATAATCAAAACAAGAATAAGACGCCAGTCTAAAACTGTTACTGCAATAAATGTGACAACAATAGTACATATATTAGTTCCAAGATTCTGTAGAATATGAAGCATCCCTTCTATACCATTATTGTTACCATCAGTTGCTCTTGTGGCACGCTGATGTATATCTAAAACTTCTGGAGATTCCAGATATTCATAATTAATTGACAGAACTTTTGTAATTCGTTCTGTAATAAAAGAAAAACGCACTTTTATGTAACGCCACCATACACCGTTTCCACTAAATATTTTTAAAAACTGTACAAAAAGTGCAATGGAAGATAAAACAACAAGGGTTATTATAAAACTATTTTTCTTTTCTTCGAATGAACCTGGTAACTGAATAATTTGAATAATATATTTACTTGAAATGCCCCAGAAATATTCAAAAAAAGAGGTTGAAACAATTTGTAAAAAAATGAACAAAAAAAGCAAAGGACAATACTTTTTCATGCCCTTAATACAAAACAAAGTATTATCTATTACAGAAAAATGATGATAAAGCGGATTGTCTTTGCTGGATTTGAATCTAATTCTCTTCTGACCGGCCATAACTTTCTCCTTTTAAACTTTTTATATAATAATAATTGTATCATTAGTTTTAATAACATTCTATATTACATCTTCACTCTTATTATAAAAAGTATTATAATAGTTTAACTAAAATTTCCCGTCTCGGGGTAAAAAAAAGAGGTACAGAATATGGCTGTTGATGAAAAATTGCAGACTGTAAGACACAGCTGCGCACACGTTATGGCAGAGGCTATTTTAAAGCTTTTCCCTGGTACAAAAATTGCAATTGGACCTGCTATTGATAACGGATTTTACTACGATTTTGATTTTCCTAAGGACACCAAATTCACCGAGACGGATTTTGCTGCTGTTGAAAAGGAAATGAGACGCATTATTGCTGGAAATCATGACTTTGTTCGCAAAGAAGTTTCAAAAGAAGAAGCTCTTAAAATTTTTGCTGATCAGGATTACAAAGTTGAATTAATTAATGATTTACCTGCTGATGCTGTAATCACAACTTATGAACAGGATGGTTACATTGATCTTTGTCGTGGTCCACATGTAGCAAATACAAAAGAAATTAATGGACAGGCTTTCAAGCTTGATAAAATTGCAGGTGCATACTGGAGAGGGGACTCAAACCGTCCTATGCTTACTCGTGTTTATGCTCTTTGTTTTGCAAAACCAAATGATCTTAAAGATTATTTAACAATGCTTGCAGAAGCTGAAAAACGTGATCATCGTAAGCTTGGTGTTGAAATGGATTTGTTCCATCTTGATCCTGAAGATCCAGGTCAGATTTTCTGGCATCCAAATGGATGGACAATTTATACAACAATTCAGGATTATATGCGCCAGATGATTCGTCGCGATGGATATCTTGAAGTAAATACTCCAGCAATTATGCCACGCACTCTTTGGGAACGCTCTGGTCACTGGGGACATTATCAGAAGAACATGTTCATTACAGAATCTGAAAAACGCTTGTTTGCTATTAAACCAATGAACTGTCCTGGTGCTTTGGAAATCTTTAAGTCTAAACAGAGATCTTATAAAGATTTACCATTAAGACTTGCAGAATTCGGTCACGATGTTCGCAATGAACCTTCTGGAACATTACATGGTATTATGCGTGTTCGCGGCTTTGTTCAGGATGATGCACATATTATTTGTACAGAAGAACAGGTAGCACCAGAAGTTGCAAAATTCTGTAAACTTTTGAAACGCGTTTATCATGACTTTGGCTTTGATGATTTAGTTGTTAAATTTTCTACAATGCCAGAAGACCATGTTGGTGATTTAGCTACATGGGAAAGAGCAGAAAAAGCTTTGGCAGATGCATGTCACGAAGCAGGATTGAACTTTGAAATTCAGCCAGGTGAAGGTGCTTTCTATGGTCCTAAACTTGAATTTAAACTTTATGACTGCTTAGGCCGTGAATGGCAGTGTGGTACAATTCAGGCTGACTTCCAGCTTCCTTCTGCAGAACGTCTTGATGCAACATATATTGGAGCAGATAACCAAAAACATCACCCTGTAATGTTACACCGTGCTATTCTTGGTTCAATGGAACGCTTCCTTGGTATTCTTATTGAAAACTTTGCAGGTGCATTCCCTACTTGGCTTGCATTTGAACAGGTAGCAGTTGTTCCAGTTGCTCCAGAATTTGATGATTATGCTAAACAGATTCAGGAAACTTTGGTTGCAGCTGACATTAGAGCAAATGCTTATCTTGATGATGAAAACATGAAAGCAAAAATCAAGAACATTTCTATGGAACACAGAACTCCATATATTCTTGTTGTTGGTGAAAAAGAAAAGGCAGAAGGTACAGTTTGTGTACGCTACCGTTTCTCAAGTAAAAAACCACAGGAAACAATGAAGCTTGAAGACTTTGTAAAATATGTTCAGAAAATGAACGAAGAAAAAGGAACAGGCATCTAATAAATTAAAAATGAAGAATTAAACATTCTTTTGAAATTAGATGTCATTCCGAG
>JAKSTH010000107.1 GCA_024402655.1 Treponema sp.
ACAATAATCTGTTCTGCCAATGAACAAATTTCTTCAATTTCTGATACAGTTAAATCATCAGGCTGTATTAAATGACGACCAGTTAGCATTTCATTTCCTCTCTAAGAATTTTTATAAGTATATCAGAAACAATATTAAATGTGAATGTAAAAAAATTTTATTCTTAAAATATTTTTTACCGGAAATGAGTTTTATGTTTTTTTATTAACTTATGATATACTTTTAAAAGGAGCAATAACATGATTTATAGAGATTTTAAAGGTGAAAAGATTTCCCAGCTGGCATTTGGTACTATGCGTTTACCAATTATTAATGGAAATGATGAAAACATTGACCAGGACGCTGTAGAAAAAATGGTAAAAACAGCTTTCGAAGGCGGAGTTAACTATTTTGATACAGCATGGGGCTATCACAACGGTAAGTCAGAAGTAGCAATTGGAAAAGCACTTAGAAAATATGACCGCAACAGTTATTACATTGCAGACAAATTCCCAGGTTATGATTTAGCAAACATCAACAAAGTAGAAGAAATTTTTGCTCAACAGCTGGAACGTACTGGCCTTGAATATTTTGATTTTTATCACATTCACAATGTTCATGAATTAAACATTGAACAGTATCTTGATCCAAAATACCGCATTTATGATTATCTTACAAAAATGAAAAATGAAGGCAAAATTAAGCACCTTGGTTTTTCAACACATGCCCGCTACGACACATTTATGCGCTTCCTTGAAAAATATGGAGACAGCATGGAATTCTGCCAGATTCAGTTGAACTATTTGGATTATGATTTCCAGGAAGCAAAATTGAAAGTTGAAGAATGTAATCGCCGTGGAATTCCTGTAATGGTAATGGAACCTCTCCGTGGTGGAAGACTTTCTAACCTTTCAGACACAGAACTGGCTGCAGTCAAAAAAATCAGACCAGAAATAACTGCCACAGAAATGGCATTCCGCTGGCTTCAGTCTATTCCAGGCATTCTTACAATTCTTTCAGGCATGTCTAATCCAGAACAGATGGCAGATAATGTTGCAACTTTCCAAAGTGACAAACCTTTGAATGATGCAGAATTAAAAGCAGTTTCAGAACTGGCAGCATCTATGGTAAATCTTAAAATTCAGCCTTGTACAAGCTGCCGTTACTGTACAAGCCACTGTCCAAATGAAATTGACATTCCATTAATGATGTCTTTGTACAATGAAGGAATGGTTACTGGGGCAGACTGGAGACAAGGTATGGCTCTTAATGCAATAGATAAAGCACACTGGCCACAGTCTTGTGTTAGCTGCGGAGCGTGTCAGGCTGTATGTCCACAGAGTCTGAACATTCCAAAAGTTATGGAAGATTTGGTAAAAATGCTTGGCTAATTAGCCTTACAGTTAATTTTTCTGAAACACTATTCTTTAATTTCGCTACGATAATGCTTTTTTTCATCAAAGCTTACGTAGCGAATCTGTTCTTCATCTTGAAAACAAACAATAAAAGAAGGATTACCAGAGATTGTTTTTTCAATATTAAAAGGTAAATCCGAAAAACCATATTCTTTGTAAGGTTTTCCATTAGGATCTACAGTAGCTTCATTTGGATCCAGGCGACCTCTTGGATCATCCAGTAAAACACTGACACTCGGACAACGGGGAATTTTAAATTTAACAGTTCCTGCATCAGATTTTACAGTTAAAGTTTTTTCTACAGGAGTGTCATTTGAAACAATTAAATGAACTTTCCCAGATGAATCTTTCCAGACAGAAGTAACAAATATATTGTCATGGTGCTGCAAATTAGAAATTCTTGCTTGAGGAATTGGATCATCATTTATAATTTTCCCATAATTATTAGAAACCATAACATTAGATACAAAAATATTTTCATGAACCCAAGAAATGCCATCTGCAGATTTTTCGTTATTTTTACCGCCGGTTATTCTAAGCGGAAACCACTGCCCCGCACCATTCATGTATATATTTTCAAAGGAAACATCACTTACATCGCTGAATTCTGGAGCAAAGAAAATACAGGAATTACCACCAACATTACAATCTGGTCCCAAATTTACGGCAGGTATTTCAAAGCGGACATTCTTTAAGTGAATATCACCTGTTTCTACTTTTGTAACCCATTTACCATTAACAACATTATTTCTGGATCTTGAATCACCATAAATCTGAAGCCCGTCTATATGAACTTCCCCGGCAGCAGCCTGTGTAAATAAATCATACACATACAAGTTATTTGCGTAAAATTCTCGAAGAGGATTCATTGCATCCCCTGTAAAGCCACCGATTTTGCAATTATATAATCTTATATATGAAGTTCGGACACTGCCGACAAAAGAACAGTTTATAAAATAAAAATAAACCTTGCCTTTAGATTTTGGTGATAAAGCATCGTTTCTAAAACCTTTGAACTTACAGTTCTGAAAAATAACAAAACGTTCGCCAGTATAATCTCCCATGCCAAGGGTAACCATATCATGCTGGGAAAAATCATAATTGGAAACTTGTAAAACTTCCGGCAGTTTGGAAGAATTTGAAATATTGAACTGCTTTGTGTCTGTGCGGTAAAAAATATTTACACCAGGAGCAACTTCCACAGTATCGGTTACTACAGTCAGATTTATTCCAGGTTCTACTCCACAATTGCGGTTGTCTGGAATATTACGTTCATCCCAAATATTTTGTCTAAGTAAATTCGGGTTTTTAGCGTCTACATCGTACTTACAGGTAATGAGAAAAGGAATTAATAATAAAATGAAAACTTTTTTAAACTTCATTCTTATTTTTTTACGATTACAAGATTTCGTTCATGGTCTTCCAAAAATGGAACTGTCATTTTTACACGCTGATAAGTTTTTACAACAGATTTTATTTCTTCCATTTCTGCAAGAATTTTTTCTTCGCGAGCCTTAAATGCAGCAAGGTATCCGCCTTTTTTTAACATGCGGAAAAGTAGTTTTATGATTTTCATGTCAAAAGGATGAAAAGCACGGAAAACTTCCAGATCAAAACTTTCAGGTCCAACTAAATCTGCAGCTTTACATTCAACTTTTACATTTTTTAGTCCAAGTTTGCTTACTGTAGAAATTAAAAAGCCGCATCGCTTTTCCATGCGCTCCACCAGGGTAAAAGAATGTTCAGGAAAAGCAATAGAAAGCGGAATACCAGGACAGCCTCCTCCAGAACCAATATCAGCAATTTCTAAAACTGTTTTTCCAGTTTCTTTACTGCGTTTAAGAATTAATTCTTTAATGTGAGGAACTGCTACCAGACTGTCCAGAATATGATTAACTGCCAGTTCATTTGCATCTTCAGCTTTCATAAGATTGTAGCCTTTATTAAACTCCAAAACTTCTGAAATATAAGTTTCCAGCTGATTTATCTGCTCTTGTGAAAACTGGAGCTGTAATTTTTCTAAACCGGCAATTAATTTTTCTGTCATTTCTATTCCTTTCCGTAGTTGAAATTATAATCATAACCACGGTCTGAAACAACCGGAGCTGGATTTAATTCAAAATATACTACACCATGTTTTTTTACACTAAGACGGAAACATACATCATTTTCATTTCCTTCAATTGATTTTGTTTCTACCAAAGGTTTTGCAGCAGATTTTAACAATTCATTCTGTTCTGCAGTAGGATGTGCCCATTCACCTAAATCGTGCCATACTTTAAGTGGATTACAGCATTCTTCATCCACAGTTTTTGTAAGCAGACACCAGCGTTTTGCACTGCCAGCCACTTTTACATCCACATTAATCAAATCTTCTTTAGTTTCAATTGTAAGGTTCCAGGCAATTCCTTTATAAGTTCCCTCATTTGTTTTTACAAGAACCATATTTTTATCACGATAAACACAAGCCTGTTCATTATCCTTTAAATCTTTAAAAAACTTAAAAGTCCAGTAAGTTGGTTTTGGAATGCCACCATCTGCTAAAAGTCCAAAGCCACCGTAAAATGGAGTAAATGGAATTCCTCTTTCTTCGAAAACATCTCCAAAAGTCCAGTAAGAATAACCTGTAACATAATCCCCAATTTCTGCCAGAGTACGGGCAATATATGCAGCATTCAGGTTTGTGTCGTGAACAGGACAGTTTGGAATATAAGAAGTATTAAATTCTGTGATGTAAAAAGGAAGTTCTTTATATTCTGCAAAACTTTCAATAATCTTGCGGCAGTCTCGTAATGTCTGCAAAGTGTAATCCAGTTCCATCATTTTAGGATAACCGTAGTGACCAACATCAACAGGTAATTCTGTACAATAATGATGACGGCTAATAAAATCCAGATTTAATTTGTGCTCATGGCAGTAAGTAAGAAAACCTTTCATCCATTTTTCATCGGCGCCACCACAAATTGCCGGGCCTCCAACCTTAAATCGCTGGTCAACTTTTTTAATGGCAGCAGATGTCAGTTCATAAAGCTTAAAATATTCGTCTATATTTGCATCTTTCCAAAAGCCTGGAAGATTTGGTTCGTTCCATACTTCAATTGGCCAGCTTAAAACTTCTTCTTCGCCATAACGGTCCATTAAATGGCGCAATGTTGCCTGAACCATATTGCACCATTTGTTGTAGTCTGCAGGTGGAGTTGTATTACCCTTCCAGTAAAAAACAGTATTATCACCAGAAGCCATTTTATAAGGCATAAAACCAAGTTCCAAAAATGGACGGATATTTACTTCCATGTAGCTGTCTACAACACGGTCCAGATAAGTAAAATTATATTCAACAATTTTCTTTGCATTCTTTTCTACATATTCCATGTAGGCTTTAAAATCAGGAAAATCTTTTGGCTCTTTTTCCAATTCAGATTTATCTAAAAATTCCTGATAGATTCCCATGTCATCGCAAAAAAGTCCGTGACCGCGGATAAACTTAAAGCCGATATTATCCTGAACAATTTTCAGCTGGTCAAAATATTCTTTTGTAAGAGCCAGACCCATGCGGCCAGTACCTACACAGTAATTTACATTGTTATTAAAAGGGATTTTTTCCTTTCCGTTTACGCTGATTGAATATTCCATAATAACCTCTATATAAAATTGTATTGCTTCATCAAAGATTATAGCAAAATTTATTTGCGCTTTTTCAAAAATCTATCTAACAAAATCCGATTTGAATATTTTGTTTTTTTCGCATCATGATTTATAAACTCATCTAAACTGACATTAGTTCCGGCAACAATAATGCTGCTGTCTTTTGTAAATAAATAGTCTGGATCTTTTATAGGAGTAAGAGTGTCGCTTCCAGCAATTCTACAGGCAAGAATATTAAGCCCATATTTTGAACGGAAGTTAGAATCTTTTACCGAAGTACCCACCAGCTCATCTTTAATTTCAACTTCTGCAATTGCAAAATCCTGAGACAACTGAATATAATTCCACAAATTTTTTGAAAGCAGTTGTGGGCATATGCGTTTTGCAGCTTCCAGTTCCGGAAAAATTATTTGAGTGGCGCCTGCAAGTTTAAGTAATTCCCCATGAGTGTCAGACTGAGTTTCAACAATAATATTTTTAATACCCATTTGGTGCAAATAGTGAGTTGCAAGAATGGAAGGTTCCAGTTTATCATCAAAATCCAGAACAGCCCCATCTATAGAAGCCGGAATAATTTTGCTTAAAGATTCCACATTAATTACATCTACAATATAGCTTTCTTTTGCCTTTGCCTTATATTTGTCTATAACAACTGCATCACGGTCTACTAAAATTAATTCAGTTCCCACTTCGCTCAATTCATCTATCATTCTTTTGGCAAATGTACCTAATCCAATAATTGCAATCTGAAGCATATATTTCTCCTTTATCCTATCATTACATTATCTGTAGGATATTTTATGATTTCTGTATTTACAGGCGGCTTGCCAAGTTTAAGTGCCATGGCAAAAATACCGGTTCGTCCAATGAACATTGTTAAAATAATTACAAGTTTTCCTGCTGTTGATAATAAAGGTGTTATTCCACGAGTTAAACCTACAGTTGCAATAGCAGAAGTAGATTCATATAAAATATCAAGCACAGAAAAAGTTTCTTTCAGTAATGACTGATGTTCTGCAATAGCCAGAGAAAAAACAGAAAGTGCAAGGAATATAAAACTTCTGGAAACAATTGTAATTGCTTTATTTATGGAAGTTGCAGGAATAGTTCTTTTAAACAAAGTCAAAATATTTTTATTTTCATCACCATTAAATGCATAAACCAGAGCAATAAAAATTGTAGTAGTTTTAACACCGCCGGCAATAGAACCTGGGCTGCCACCTGTGAACATTAAGAAAATGTGGAAAATGGAAGCCGCAGGAGTAAAATCTGCCTGAGGAATAACTTCAAAACCAGCAGTTCGCAATGTAACAGATTCAAAAAAGGACATGAAAATTTTATCTTTTAATGAATACTCCTTTAAGCCATAATCACTGCACAAAATAAATGTAACTGCAGCTCCGGCAATTATAAGAATAACAGTAAAAATAAGTACAATTTTTGAATGCACTGAAAGATAATGATTTTTACTTGTTACTAAAGATTTAACTCGGTTTCCAATATCAATCATAACAACAAAACCAAGTCCACCCAAAACAATAAGACACATTATTATAAACAGAAAATAATGATTTGAGCCAAAACTTGCCAGTGAGTCTGCTTTTGGAGAAAAACCAGCATTACAAAAAGCAGAAACCGACAAAAATAAAGAATCAAAAATAAAATTTGGCGAACCAGAATTATATAATGCCGGAAGCAAACATAACCAGCCTAAAAACTGAATCCCCAAAGTAATGCCAATAATTCTATAAAGGATTCTTCTTGGTTTGTAATCTACATCATCAATAAAAAAATCTCTGATAAGTTTTCTGTTAGTCATGGAAACTTTTTTGTATGGTACTGCAAGATAAAGAGCAACAAAAGAAAGAATACCAAGTCCGCCAAGTTCAATAAGCAAAAGTAAAATTACAAAACCCGCTCTGCTGTAAATGTCCATGGAAAGTGTAGAAAGCCCCGTAACACAAACAGCAGAAACAGCAGTAAAAAGTGCATCTACATAATTAACACTGACTCCTTCTTTATATGCAAAAGGCATAGATAAAAAGAATGAGCCTAAAAGAGAAATAATTATAAAATATGAAAATAAACTGGAATTTTCAGAGGTTTTAAATAATTTCATTTCTCACATTATATGAAAAATAAATTTTTTTATCCATAAATATCATAGCTTACAAAAGCAAAATAACGACTGTCTGCAGACCATGAATTAACATTTATAGACCCCTGTCCCCCAAAGAATTCCAATGGCGAATATCTGTTCCGTCTGTATTCATTCTGTAAACCTGCATTAAACCGCTTCTTGTACTTATGAACCAAATATGTTTTCCATCTGGAGACCAGCCATGAAGATAGCTTGGTGTAT
>JAKSTH010000108.1 GCA_024402655.1 Treponema sp.
CTGCATCCGTAAATAATGTTCAATTGGGCGCATAAAATTATAATCTGATTTTAATGGCCCATTTGAACAGCTCAAGACATTTCCTTTCTTATCCATCAAAATTATTGCCGGAATATAAAATTTTTCACATTCTGTAACTTCAGGAAGCTTAAAAAAGCCTGCTTCATCCCTTAAATCATAATCAACATAAAAAAAAGTATAATTTTCCTTTTCCATATACTTCTTCAAATCTTCATTAGATTTATCTTTTTGTGCACCAGCAAGAATCATTACAAAATCACCAGTGCGCTTTATATATTCATTATAAAAAGTAGAAATAATAGGCTGTCTTTTTTTACAAAATGGACACCAGTCTGCTCCGTATAAAATAAAATAATAGTCTTTATCGATTTCCTGCCGCTCAGGAATTTTTCCGTCTAAATCTTTTATTCTCCCATCAATTCTATCAATTACTAAAGAAGGATTTTCAGCTTCTTTTTTAATTTGCTTTTTACAGGAAATAAAAAAAGCCTGAAACACAATAAATAAACATAATAATTTTACAACTTTCATTTTTTTCACTTATTTTTTTTCACTTATTATAAATATTTCGGTAGCCCCGTTTTGCCAAAAAACTGAAGCTTTTCAGCGAACCTATAATACAACAAGTATAAAGGATAAATTTGATTTTTTGAATAAAGTTAAAATTTAAATAGATTACGACACAAAGTTTTTCACAAATTCTTTAATATTCACAAACTCACAACCAGCATTTTTAGCGCAATCAATATCTTTCTGTTCGTCACCAATAAAAATTATGCTTGAGACAGCCTGATTAAAATGTTTTGCAATCAGTTCAAGTCCAGCTTTATTTGGTTTTCTGTAACCACTGATTTCTGATGACATGTATAGATCAAAATATGGAAGAAGTTCTGTTACGCATGGTTTGAAAATAGAGTCTGGCATGCCGCTTGGAAGATCAGTAAGACAGCTAATAATATTTCCGTCAGCCTTAAGTTTTTGCATCAGTGGAATAGAATATTCGTAAATTACCGGGTTGAGTTTCATGTCCTTAAAAAAGATTTCAATTGCCTGTGTGATGTTCAGCGGGACATTCCAGTTTTTTGTTGCATCAGTAAACAAGTCTTTTGCAAGTATTTCGTTCTGGCGACCACAGATTCGTGGATTCAGTGATTTAAGGATTTCAGTGGCTTCAAAGAGTTTTTCATCTGGTAGATTCAAACTGAACGTTTTGTTGATTTTAGAAATACCGCTAAAGTAGTACTCACTCCAGTTCAGAGGCATTCCATTGTATTCCATGAGAGTTCCTCCTAAATCAAAAACGTAAATATGCTTCACAAAACTCTCCCTTTATTTATTCATATGTATCCGTAAATTAAATTTACGTTTACATTATTATACCACAATTTACTCCCACTCTCAAAGAATCATATATGGAGTAATTTCAATATTCCAAAGGAGAAGTTTTTCTCAGTCATTTACAGTTTCAACATAAGGGCTTCTTCAAAAAAGATCTGAGATAATCGATTAAAATATTCTGAATGACATTTCATAAGGAATAGAATAAAACTTGATGCTCTTGCCCTATTATCGCTACCGCTGAAAAGGATATTTCGCCTCTATGAAAATTCATGACATCACTGATATAATTTTACCATACAAATGGAATCAATCGATACTTCACCTTCTGCTTGTATTCGCTGTAACCCTTCAATTCCTGTTCGAGAAATGCTTCTTCTCCCTTTATTCTTTTTGCAATAATAAAAGGATATGCGAGGAAAATGATGAATCCAAATACCGAGCCAAGAATCAGAGGCATTGTCATAAACAGAAGCAAGGTCGATGTATACATAGGATGCCTTACAATTCTGTAAAGGCCTGTATCAACAACAGTCTGATTTTCCTGAACCTCAATTGTACGGCTTAAGAAAGTATTTTCCCGTAGAACCTCTGCATACATGATATAAGCAAAAATGAAAATTGCAGCAGCGACAATTGTTCCCCACAAAGGCAGCTGATACCATTCAAAACGAAATCCCAGACCAGAAACAACAAATCCCGCCAGAAACATAAGACCGCTAAGCTTTATCACAAGTCCCTGATCATTCAGTTTCTCTTTTGCATCAAGACGTTTTTTCAGTAATTCAGGATTTTTGAACATCAGAACAACGCCAGCAATAAACATGGGAATAAATAGAAGTCCCATGAATAGCCAACCATTAAAGAATTTAAATGAACCGGCCGGAACAAAGATTAATGCACCTGCAACAACCAATCCGGCAATATATTTACACAAAGCTTTTAATACCAATTTTACACCCTCTGACTACTATTTCTCGTATTTACCTGCCTGTGCGTTCCACATTGCAGCATATTTTCCATTCTTGGCAAGTAAACTTTCGTGTGTCCCTTCCTCGATAATACGTCCCTTTTCCAGCATTAAAATACGGTCTGCATCTCTTGTTGTAGAAAGACGATGTGAAATATAGAACACGGTTTTTCCTCTTGCAGCAATTTCCATAGCCTTGTTCAATTCATATTCGGCAATTGGATCTAAAGCACTGGAAGGTTCATCCATAATCAGAATATCTGCATTGGCATAGAAGGCACGGGAAATTGCAATTTTCTGGCTTTCGCCACCACTAAAATCTACACCACTCTTATCGAACTCTGTTGTTACCTGTGTATATAATCCCTGTGGCAATTTTGAATATTTATTGGCAAATCCCGCGTCCCGCAAGGCACCTTTAATTTTCTCTGCTTTGGCATCTGTCTCTTCATCACTAAGGTTATCCATAACTACGTTCTGTGCCAGTGTAGCACCAAACATCTGGAAATCCTGAAAAACTACACCGATTCTCTTGTGGTAATCGCGAGGCATATAGTCTTTTACATCTTTTCCGTGGTAGCTGATAGTACCGCTGGTTGGGTCATAAAGATGCATCAACAGTTTTATAAGAGTTGTTTTACCGGCACCGTTATATCCTACAATGGCTATATGTTCTCCCGGACGCACCTTAAGGCTAATATCATCAAGAATTGATTTACCCTTTTCTGAATACTTAAAGCTCACATGACTAAGTTCAAGTTCACCTAAACCTTCTGGAACCGGCTCTCCTACATCCTGCTTGATTTTTGGATCATATCCCAGGAACTTACGGATTTTTTCGATATACAAACTGTTCTCGTGGGCTGCAGGTGGTAAATCTGCAAAACGAGACATACATCCACGCAAGCTTCCAGTACGGTTGAAAAGAACAACTGCATCACTATAGCTTACAGAATGCAAAACCGCAGCCTTATAAACCAGATATGCAATATATAATCCGTCAATTAAGAAATCACCTACTACATAACCGCGGGTAAACATAAGTCCCATGCGCTTTTTACCAATCTTCTTATTTTCCTCAATAATTGTATCATTGGCCTGAGCAAATTCTTCTTCCAGATATTTACCTGCATTTGGATGCAAGCGAAGTTCTTTTGCGTAATCTTTAAGATAGAAAACACGGCTTACATAATCACGCTTACGCATTGGCGGATTAACTTTTAGACGGTTGTCATAATTTACCACGTTCAGTTTTTTAGAAACAAAGAAACGCAGGATAAACGATACAAAAACAAATACAATTCCAATCGGATCCAGTACAAGATAGAAAATACCTGTTGTAAAGAGGACTGTAAGAGCCTGTACCGCCATATTTAGCATATTCAGGAAACGGTCAATTGAAGCTTCTGCTTCAGAAACCCCAAGTACAAAATCATTGTAATAATCAGGATCATCATAGCAGGAAAGGTCAATTTCCGATGCTTTTTTGTACATCTGTTCTTTCAATGCACGGTATAACTTTGGCTTACAGCGAAAACTCCATCCATAAATAAAGAAACCGTCTGGTATAATCTGCAAAAGATTGATGAGCAGAATTAAGCCAATGTACATAAATGCCTTTACGAATGGCTCATGGAACTCTGCACAGTGCAAAACATAGCGGATTCCTAGTACATGCTCCAGAAAGATAATTCCCTGATAGCGGAAGGCATCATACAAAAAGTAAATCATGTACCCAGGACAGGTTTTAAAACAAAGCTTCCACAAAAATAACTGATTCTTTTTCATGCGAAAATTCCCTCCTTAGTTTTTCCAGCAAGATAGTTTTCTGCCTGTTTTTCGTACATATC
The DNA here is from genome assembly GCA_024402655.1 of Treponema sp. Classification (GTDB taxonomy): domain Bacteria; phylum Spirochaetota; class Spirochaetia; order Treponematales; family Treponemataceae; genus Treponema_D. The sequence continues at coordinate 4,180 of JAKSTH010000108.1, forward strand.
TGCATAAGTGCCATTTAAGGCCATTAATTCTTTATGAGTACCCTCTTCTTTTACCTGACCGTTTTCCAAAAGGAATACCCAGTCCGCATTCTGAACAGAAGAAAGTCTGTGGGAAATAAATAGCAAAGTGTTTTTCTCGCAAGCTTTTAGAATATTGTCAAAAAGCTGATATTCGGCAATCGGGTCCAAGGCACTGCTTGGTTCATCAAAAACTTTGACTGGACATTTTCGGGCAAAAGCACGGGCTACTACAATCTTTTGGAACTCACCACCAGAAAGTACGGCACCTTCATCATCAAACTCACGGGTAAGAGTTGTATTTATACCATGCTGAAGTGTCATTACCTTATCGTATACACCTGATAATTTAAGAGCTTCTGTAACAGTGGCTTCTTTTTCTGACTCCGGAATATTTTCGCCAAGCATAACATTATCTGCTACAGACATGGAGAACATTCTGTTGTCCTGAAAGGCTGTCGCAAACAACGCACGGTATTTCTGCAGATTATATTCCTTTATGTTGCGGCCATTCAGCCAGATTTCCCCTTCAGTTGGATCATAAAAACGAAGTAATAGTTTTATTATGGTAGATTTTCCTGCCCCATTATGACCAACTAAAGCGTAAGTCTGACCGCTGCGAAATTCCATATTCAAATTGGAAAGGACTTTTACATCCTTATAAGCAAAGCCTACGTTCTTAAACTGAATTGATTCGATTGTTGTTCCAGGATCTGCTCCATCGTAATCTTCCGGAATTTTTTCCTTGTACTCCAGGAATGTTCTGAGGTAATCCATGAAAAGACCATTTTTAAAGCTGGCTGTTACAGAATCTGTAAAGCCAATTAAAATCCATGTAGTTGAAACCATCATACTGGTAATTACGGCTAACTGGGCCAAGGTCATGGTGTTAGAAACCAGAGTTCTGTAGGCACCGTAAATCAAGAGTCCTTCAAAAATGAAAGTAAATGTGAACATTACGTAGAACCAGTGGAATACAGCTGATTTAAAAGTATACTTACGTGTTACATCAGCAACCCCTGTAATAGCATCCTGATACTGCTTTCTCATCAACTTGAAAACGTCTGTAAGGCGCATTTCCTTGGCGTAATCTTTTAGGTACATTACGCGGTTTATATAGTCGATTTTACGGTTGTGAGGAGCCATATCCTTGTTACGCTTGTAATCAATTTTACTGCACACACGCTTAAAGCCGAAGTTACCGACAATTGGAAACAAAATAAACAGCACTGAAATTTTATCTACCTGGAACATAAATGCAAAGGCACAAACGCTGGCCAGTGCTCCAAAAATAACTCCAAAAAGTACCTGTACCGATTCTATGAGCTGTTTATCCGCGTTTTTCATAGCAAGAGTGTATTTATCATAAAAGTCACTGTTTTCAAAACACTCAAGTTCCACATTGCGGGATTTTCGGAAAAGTTTCTGGTAAAGCTGTTTGTTAATTTGGGCTTGCCATATTGGAATACGATCACCGTCCAGATAGCTGTTATAAAGGGACATTAAGGAGAATACGGTTACTGTAACTCCAAGGAAAATCATAATGTGACCAAAGGACTTTCCTGTTTCCAAAGAGTTGATTACAAAACGCATAAAGAATGCACTGTAAAACAACCATTCAAAGTAGCCTAAAAAACGGCGGAAAGCCATGTGTAAAACACTTGCAGGAGAAATGCTCCACATAAGTTTTAAGGCATAAATGTTATTCTTAATAGAACTAATTTTTGAGGAAGATTTTGACATATAAAACTCTCTCTTTTTTAACTAATATAGTTTTTTACTATAATTTAAATTTGATTTTTAGGGAATTGTAAAATTAACTATTGTTGATAGATTGTAACTTAATCGAACTACGGTATTTAGTCACCCATGCAGACAAAGTATTTGGTTTAACGCCGTATTCTGGGGCGAATACTGTCTGTGATTTTCCTGACTGGATGTATTCCTCAACAATTTTCTGACGTTCTTCACGACTGTAATTTGATTTCATAATTTCTTCCACCTTGGGTAGAAGTTTAGATTAAATATTTATTTTGGGAAAATACATGAGAATTGACGGTTACATTTGTAATATGATTATTTTTAAACAAAAAAAAAATGTCATCTCGAGCGCAGTCGAGAGATCTATTAAAAAAAAGATTTCTCCACTACGGTCGAAATGACAGTGTTTTTATCACAATGTTATTGTTTTTTTTATTTCTTTTCTGCGTCACGAATTACGTTTCGTTTGATTTTACCGGAAATTGTTTTTGGTAATTCTGTAACGAAATCTACAATTCTTGGATATTTGTATGGTGCTGTTGTTTTCTTTACAAAGTTCTGAATATCTTTTACAAGATCATCAGAAGGTTCATATCCTTTTGCAAGAACAACTGTTGCTTTTACAACCTGACCACGAACTGGATCTGGAGAACCTGTTACGGCACATTCTACAATTGCAGGGTGCTGCATCAAAACTGATTCTACTTCGAAAGTACCAATGCGATAACCAGAACATTTAATAACGTCATCGTTACGACCTGTGAACCAGAAGTATCCGTCTTCATCACGCCAAGCATTGTCGCCAGTGTGGTAATATCCGTCGTGCATAACAGACTTAGTTTTTTCTGGGTCACCAAAGTATGTCATGAACAAACCAGGGAATGTGTGTCCGTCTTTAAGTTCAACAACGATTTCACCAATTTCACCGTCCTGAACAGGATTTCCTTCGTCATCAAGCAAAGTACAGTTATAGTAAGGTGCCGACTTTCCAAGACTGCCTGGCTTAATTTTTTCATTACCATAGTTGAACAATGAAAGTGTTGTTTCTGTCTGACCAAAACCTTCATGGATTTCTTTTCCAGTGATTTCCTTCCATTTATTAAATACTTCTTCAGAAAGAGCTTCACCAGCTGTAGACCAGTGTTCACATGAACTGAAGTCATATTTAGACAAATCTTCCTGAATTAAGAAGCGGTAAATTGTTGGAGGAGCACAGAAAGATGTAATGTGATGTTTCTGAATCTGATCCATTAAATCGATTGGCTTGAATTTTGCGTGATAGTCGTAAATGAATACAGCACATTCAGCAATCCACTGACCATAAAGTTTACCCCAAACAGCTTTACCCCAACCTGTATCAGCAACTGTAAGATGGAGACCACCTTTTTTAACCT
>JAKSTH010000109.1 GCA_024402655.1 Treponema sp.
GCCAGAACCTGTTATAGAAAACAAAGTTGTAGAACAAAAAACACTGGCAGATCCTGTTCTTGTAGAACCTTCTAAAGATGCCACAATTGACACAGAATATATTAAAACAAACAGAAAAGTTGTATTTATTTGGGATGAAGTAAAAGATGCTACAGATTATACTTTTGACTTATATCAGGTATTACCAAGTGGCGGAAAGAAAAGAGTAGCCCAGCAAAAAAATATAGAAACAAATCGCTACGAATTTGCAGATTTAACAAAATTGCAGAACGGAAACTTTGAATGGCGCATTACTGCCTATAAACATACAGGCAATTCAGATACAACAATTCACAGTAAGCAGGTGGCACAGGTATTTACTATAGAAATTGGCTTGCCAGGTAAAGTAAATACAATTTCACCTGGAGAACAATATGGAGAGTAAAGAAAAATGAAACGTTCTAATTTATTTTTCATTATGATTGTTCTCTTATTCTTTGTTCCTGGTTATTTTTCAGCACAAACAACAGAAGAATCTTCTATTCATTCAGAGTCTGTTGTGCAGGAAGGTACATCTGATTATGTTCAAAAAATTTCCTGGGTTGGCGATGAAAATGCCTGGCAGTATGGAGTAGAAATTGTTTCTGTGGATAATACTGTGGAACCATTACATTTAACCACAGACCAGACATTTGTAACTTTTACTCTGCCACCTGGAAACTATAAATATAAAATTTATGTTTATGATTTATTTGGCCGCATTGCAGTAGAAAGCAACTGGGAATCTTTAGTAATTAAAAAAGCTTTAAAACCATTAATTAATATAGAAGAAAATATTGTTGCAAACAAAAAGAAGAAGGTAGAAATTCCTGTAAACATAGAAGATATTTCAGAAGCTTCTACTGTTGTAATTATAAACCAGGAAACAAAAGAAGAAGTTCAGGCCGAATTTAAAATAGAACAGCAGGACGGAAAAAATGTTGCAACAAGTCTTATTGTTCCAAAAATTACCGACGGAAACTGGTCTGTAAAAGTAACAAACCCAGGTGGAAAAGTTACAGTTTCAGATGATGTGGTTATTAATCTGGTGGAATCAGAACCACTGAATCTTGTAATTCAGGGACAGGTTGGTTACCCATTCTTTATGAGTTTAAATTCTTCTTTAGAAATATTAGAAAATCCAATCTGTTTTGATTACGGCTTTAGACTTTCAGTTTCACCAATTATTTATGGAAAAAATAATTTTGGTTTTGAATTTAATTTTTCTTCTGAATTAATTAAGCAGGAAAATTCATTAGTAACTTTAAAAATGAATGCCATGTCTATTCAAATGAATGTTTTATATAAGTACGAAATACTGGAAAATACTTTATATGCAACTGCCAGAGCAGGCTGGGGTGGAACAGTATTTGATGCATTTGCAACAGGGGCAAAAGATTATGACTTTAGTAAGAAATATATATACCCTTCTGTAAATGTGGGAGCGGGTATTATGTACAAGCCTCTTAAATACTTGAATCTGGAACTTGCCGTTCATAATATGTATATCTTTGGTTCAGAAGCAACTTACGTAACTATAGATCCAATCTTTATGGTGGGGGTGAGTTTTTAAATGATTAAGAAACAAATGAAAACATTTTATAAATTGATTATTTCTCTTTTTATATTCACAACTCTTTTTTCCTGCAATATAGAATGGAACGGAAAAATGGAAAAAGAATTAGGTGAATATTTAACTACTTCTGTTGAATTTTATTATGAAAGCACCCTGATTTTTACTAAATACTACATGATAGGAAAAAAACTTACTGCAGAAGATTTTCCTAAAGCAAGTGACTCTGCTATTGCATCTTTTATGCCGGGCTATTCTGTAACAGGCTGGCAAATGAAAAACTTTGCTGATGTTCCACTAGATTCTTATACTACACAAAATCATACAAATTATGTTACCTCACTTACTGTAACAAATAACACAATACAATTAACCTGTACTAGAGAACCAAAAACTAATACTCCATATACTGTTGAATACTATTTGGAAAATATAGATGATGACGATTACACTTTTATGCAAAGTGAAACAAAATATGGAACTACAGATACAACTATTTCTACATTAGGAACTGATTTTACAGAAATTCCTCATTTTACTTTTGACTCCGCTTCGGCAGAACCAAACATAATTAATGGAGACGGTTCTTCAGTAGTAAAGGTTTATTATAAGAGAAATCTTTATAAATTAACATTTAATAGCGGAGCTGGAACTCATTCTGAGCTTGAAGGAAAGTATCAAGAAGCTGTTGATTCTTCTACTCTTACAGTTCCTGCACAAACAGGATTCCGTTTCTATGGCTGGTGGACAGGAACTGAAGATAAGGAAGCAAATTCTTATGATGAAGGTATTTCTTACTGTGAAAACCTGCCTGCAACATTTGAACAGGATATTACATATTATCCTGTTTGGGGTCCTGTAGTTTATAAAGTTACATTTAAAGACCAGTTCGGAAAACCTTTAACAGGTATTATTAGTCCAACTCAAGTTACACCTGGCAGCAATCCTGGGGAATATATATGGGAATCTCCTTCTGATATAACCTTTAATGCACCAGTTCTAACCAATAGCGATATAGAATTTGAAGGCTGGTATAAAGTTAATGCTTCAGTAGATGATGCTGCTGTAGATGCTTGTAGTAATGACACTAATAAACTTAATCTTTCTGGTGGTACATATAATATACACCGCAGTTCTATGACAGATGACATTATTATTTATGCAAAATGGAAATACAATAATATTTATGTAGACCCAGAACGTGGTAATGATGAAAACAATGGTATGAGTGCTTCAAATGCATTAAAAACTATATCCAAAGCAAAAAAATATACGTTTGATAATATAAATCTTTGTTCAGCTTTAACAGATCCTGATGATATTACTCAAATAGATTTATTTTATGGTATGGGATTTACAATTACACGTTATTCTGAATCTAATACTATTACATTCCCTTATATTCATATTAAAGAAGGTGTTGCACTTGATGCTAATAGTAAATTATTGAGCATTGAATTAGACGGTGGTGCAATATGGGAAGAAGACACTACTGCAGGTTCATATTTATTTACAGACGAATCAAAAGGTAACATTAAAAAGAAAAATACCGGCAAAACTTCTACCGTACCATTGATTATTAATGAAGGAACTTTGTATATAGGATACAGTGTTATTTTGAAAAATAACTGTAACACAAGTACTTCAGGCTTTATGGGTGGAGCCATTTATAATTCAGGTGTATTAAATATTGCCGGTGCAGAAAGCTTTGAAGTAAATATTCAAGATAACTATTCTGCTTCTTCTGGTGGTGGTATTTACAACGTTTCTAAAGAAAATATTGTAATTAAAAACACAAAGTTCACAGATAACGCAGCTGCACAGCGGGGTGGTGCTATTTATATTTCAACAGAAACATTCAAAACTGCGCCAGTTATTAATCTGGAAAATGTTGAAATTTTACGTAATCGTTCTGTTTCTAGCGGTGGAGGAATTTATGTTGCTGGTACTGGTTCCACAAATCGGTCAACAATAACAGTTACTAAGTCAAACATAAAAAATAACTATACTGCAAATAAAAATGGTAATAGTGGTTCAGGTGGCGGTTTATACTCTTTCTGGACAAATGTTGTAATTAAAGAGAATTCAACAATTTCTGACAATTACGCTGGCGATAACGGTGGTGGAATAACATCAGCACAGGGAGCTTCATGTACAATTTCTGGAACCACAATACAAGATAACAATTCAGGAGCTAATGGTGGAGGTATTTCTTGTACGGGAGGCAGTTCTGGAGTTTTAACATTAGGAGATGGAACTGAAATTAAAGGAAATGTGGCTGCAGGCAATGGATCTGGTTTGTACCTTTCAAACAAAACTCTTGTACTGGATGGCGGCTATTTCGATAGTAATAATAATGTCTATTTCACAATTGATAGTATTCAGATTAGATTTACTGACTCAGCTAAAACAAATGTAAATTATTATACAAATGGTGTTATAGCAACATTACTCCCAGACAATTATAAAACAACTGTACAGATTGTAAAACTTGATACAGGAGTAACTTTATCGTCTCCAAATTCATCACTCTTCAAAGTAACAGACTCTACTGACGGTAAAAAATGGAAAATTAATGACAGCGGTTATCTGGAAGAAGTGATTGAATCTTCAGAAGCAGGTGGTGGAATTACAAATCCATTTAATACTTCTGTTTTATTTGCAATAGATACAATTGCAACTTCAAATAATGGCGAAAGTGCATGGTATATAAAAGCAATAGTTGATGGCACTGAAGAAATTGATGCAAATAATATCTGTAATTCTTTTGAAGATTTGACTATTAAACTTTATATGAATGGCAGCTATGTAAATATAGAAAATTCACCAAATTCTGCATCAGTTCAAAAACCAATATTCCCTTCTGGTTACGATAAATCAGCAGATTCATTCTCTCTGGAAATTACAGGCCGCTATAAAATAAATGGAAGACTTTATACAAATACAATAGAAGTAACAATGTAAAATATATGAGGTGTGTATGAAAAAAAATAAAATTATTTCAATATTATTACTTTTTATTACAGCATTCTTTTTTTCTTGTAAAAATGAAATTAAAATTCATACTCCAGAGAATAATGGACAGTCTTTTACAATTACTGGAAAAATAGAAAATCCTCATAATCAATTAGGTGCCAGATATGTTCAGCCTGATGTTTCTTCTTTTGTATATAAAATAACTGCAAAAAATGGTGCAAATACAGTAACTTCAACTTCAACGACAGCAACATATACAATTTCTTTGACTAAAGGAACATGGACTTTAATAGTAGAAGGTTTTTTAGGAAATGATGAAGATGTTGTAAACAGTTCCACAGCAGTTTTAATAAGTGATGAAATTCCATTTCAGGTGATTGATGATACATCTACACCAGAAGTGGCTTCATTAAAAATAAAATCAGATACAAATGGTGAAATTGATTTATCTATAATTGTAACTGATCCATCTATAAAAAGTTGTAGTTTGATTATTAATGGCGGAACAGCTATAAACGAAACTGTTTCTAATTCAAAGGTTCATTTTAGTAAATCATCATTATCTACAGGAACATATTCTGCTTTATTTACTTTTTATGATGTTTTAGGAGATGAAATTTGTTCTTATTCAGATGTTATCACAATTCTTGCGGGGCAGAAAACTGCAAAATTTGTAAATAATGGAAATCCTTTTATAGATGTTTCTGGTAATTTTAATGTAACTGAAGAAATCGTAAGCAGACTTCATGACAAAACAGTTTATGTTAGTTTTACAAATCAGCCAAGTAATGGAAAAATACCAAGTGGAAAAATAATTGATCCATTTCCAAATCTTCAAACTGCTGTTGATTATATTAATCGCTCTAATAAAGGAGAAGATTCTTATTATATTAAAATCTTAAATAATATAATTGCAGATTATTCTACAGACTCAGTTTTTTGTAATATCGAAAGTGTTAAAGATCTAGATTTAACAATTGAATCTTACGGTTCAGAAATTTATACAATTAATGCCAGTAAACAACCTTCTAATCCAGGAAGAGCGTTCAATATTAGTGGAAAAAACGATTCTCAATTGAATCTTACCTTAAAGAATATAAAAGTTACTGGTGGATTCATGGAAGCAGAAACCGGTTCCCAGGCAGCTGAAGGTGTTTATATTGGAGAAAATGCCACATTAAAATTAGATGGTAATGTAGATATTCAGTCTGTTGGTGGTGCTCAAGATGGATGTGTTATTGTAGCTGGTACAATACTTTCAGATTCCAAATTTGTATATATTCCTGTTTCATACACAGTAGGTACTCAGCTTGTTTCTGGTGGAGGTCTTTCTCAGATTGCAGGCAATATTACAATTCCAGACACTGTTTCTGGTGGTGTTACACAAAACTGGTCAATTTCCGCAGCTGGAAAACTTATAGCTGCAAAAGTTTATATTTCTCAAATGATTGAACTTCCTTTAGCTGGCGACACAGTCTACGTTAGAAGTCCAGAAGATTTACTGGCCTTAGCCGGTTTTGTAAATGAAGGAAAATATAAAGTTTCTGACAGTTTGACCATAGATCACGGAACTCCTTTTTCTTTTGAAGGTATTGTAATTGAACAGGAAAAACCTGTTAGTCTAAGCGGTAAAACCTGGATTCCTATTGGTAAGGCTTCTAATACGTTTAAAGGTACTTATAAGGGTGGAAATAAATCAATTACAGATTTAACTATAGGAAATGCAGGTGTAGATAAAGTAGGTTTATTTGGCTATACAGAAAATGCAGAAATCTATGATTTAACTGTTTCTAGTACCATGGATATAACCACAGATACTCCTAAATATGTAGGTATTATTTGTGCTTATGCTGTTAATACAACTTTTAATGATTGTACTGTTACTGGAAAAATACAGATAACAAAGGCTTTTTCTGGTGCTAAAATTGGTGGCATTTGTGGTGAAAGTAGCGATGGAACTTTCATAAATTGTACATCTAATCTGGATAAAATTTCTCTTGTTAATGGTAACTCTTATGCTTTAGGTGGAATTGCTGGTTGTGTACAGTCTGATGTTATAGATAATTGTACCAATAAATCATCACTGGAAATTTTAAATGCTTCCGAACTTACAAGCGATTATATAGGCGGTATTGCAGGTTACTGTGGTGAAGTTACCCTTATTAATAGCTTTAATGAAAATTCTATAAAAGTACCAACTAGTATGTGTTATTCTGGTGGTATTGCAGGTGTTTATTGGTCCTATGATGATGAGTATGGTTATATTCAAAACTGTTATGCAAATATAACTTTTTCTGGCGGATTCTTTGGTGGTATTCTTGGTGCTGTTGTTTTGGATGAAGATTTTGTAAAAATTCAAAACTGTGTTGCAGATATTACTCTTAATAATTATATTGAAGGAGCTATATACGGCATTACCGATTGTGAATGTGGCGATTATGAAATAACTGTTTTTATAGAAAATTGTTTCTGGAATAACAGTGCTCTGCCAATATATCCAATTGAGATTCCTGGTACTACAACTTCTAATAATAGTCCTTTTGCTTCTAGTAGCGACCAGTGGTATGGTGAATTAGATTATCCTGTAACCTGCGATTCAGATAAAAAAACAAAGGCTCTTGTTTATGCCTTAAATTCCTGGGTAAATCAGCAAAATAGTTCCGGCTCAACTCAGTATAAAAACTGGTGTGTTTCTGATGGAAAACTTACATTTGGAACTCAGCCTTCTGTATCAGAGCCTCCATACTACGTTTCCGCCCAAAATTATAATGTTTCC
>JAKSTH010000011.1 GCA_024402655.1 Treponema sp.
AGTGCGCGAGATGACAAATGATTGTTCTGGATGACAAAGAGGGGTTATTTCCAGTCTCGCTTTAAGTACTTTAGATACATTGGGAAAAGCCATAAGGCATTTATGAGCCAGACTAAAGGTTCTGTGATACAGATTCCTAAAAAGTCAAAAAATGGGACTAATACAAAAACTGCGAGAGATTTTACAATTAATTCTATGCAGGAAGAAAATACTGGGGTTTTTCTGTGATTCATTCCCTGTAAACTGCTTCTGGTAATTACTAAGACAAAAAGGAATGGGAAAAAGCAAACTCCAATTTTTAAGTATTGAATGCCGCTTTCTATAATATGGATGGCGGCATTTTTTCCAGTTACCGAAATGACTATCGGTTTTGCGAAAAGGAATAATATAACAAATGAAATTGCAGCCCATGTAAAGCCTATAAGAATCAGTTGTTTTACCCCTTCTTTAATTCTGTGATAGTTGTTAGCTCCATAATTCTGACTTACAAAACTTCCAGCAGTCATGGCAAGAGCTGCTCCAGGAATCATAAATAGTTCCAGATATTTTCTTCCGGCAAGATAACCTGCTATCATATCTGTACCAAGGCTGTTAATTCCTGTCTGGAGAATAAGTGTGCTTAAAGTTACAACAGAGAACATAAGGGCTGTTGCTAATCCCTGTGAAATAACTTTCTTGTATATAGAAGAATTAAATACAAAATCTTTTCTATTAACATGAACAATCTGGCGTTTAAAGAAACAGAAAATCAGGCAGGAAATTCCAGCAAAGCCTTGGGAAATAACAGTTGCAATGGCCGCCCCTCTTACACCAAGTGCGGCATATTTTATTAAAGAATAATCAAGAACAACATTAAGAGAAACGCTTATAACAAGAAAAACTAACGGAATAATGCTGTCTCCCAAAGAACGAAGCAGGTTTGCTAGCAGGTTATAAATAAGAGAACAGATTAAACCGCCAATTAATATATGAAGATACTGGGTAGAAAAATCAAAAATTTCTGCAGGAGTTCTGGTAAGGTGAAGTAATGGTTTTATAAGTAAAAGTCCCACAGTCGTAAGAAGAATAACAAGAAAGGCAGCCAGAAAATAAGTAGCAGCAAGAGACTGTCGGCGATTTTTTTCATCATTTGCGCCATAGTATTGGGCAACTACAATAGAAAAGCCTGTGGTAAAGCTTACACATAAATCAATAAAAAGATTTGCAATTACACTGGCAGCTCCAACTGCAGCAAGCTGATCTGTTCCAAGAAGACGCCCAACAATAATGGTGTCGGCAAGGGTATAAATACGCTGAAGACAGCTTCCAATCAAAATAGGAATTGCAAATTTTATGAGGCTTTTTGTGATGTTACCTTCTGTTAATTTAGTCTGCATAAAAAAAATATAAATTAAATAAAATAACTAAAATAGAATAAATCTCTATGACATGATATATTTTCTATATATGGCAGAAGAAAAAAAATATCAGACAGACACTTTATTAAATGGAAACAAAATCATACAAAGTAAAGAAACTTTTATGTTTGGTATTGATGCAGTTTTGCTTGCAGATTTTGCCAGAAACCAGCTTCGCAAAAAAGATTCCTGCATAGACATTTGTAGTGGGAATGGTATTATCCCTCTTTTACTGGAACCCCATGTAGAAAAAATTTCCATGCTTGAAATTCAAACTGAAATTGCTGCTATGGCTCAAAAAAGTGTGGAACTGAATGAACTGGAAAATCGGATAACTGTAATTAATGGGGACTTAAAGGAAGTAAATGCACTTTTTCCAAAACATTCTTTTAATTGTGTAACTTGTAATCCTCCATATATGATTAATCAGCACGGACAGAAAAATAATCTGGATGCCAAAACTATTGCCCGCCATGAAGTTTTATGTAACCTGGACGATGTAATTTCTGCAGCTGATTATCTTTTGCATTCCCATGGAAAATTTTTTATGATTCACAGACCTTTCCGTTTACCAGAGATTTTTTATGCTATGAAGAAGCATGGTCTGGAACCTAAAAGAATGCGACTCGTTCAGCCTTTTGAAAATACAGAGCCAAATCTTGTTTTAATAGAAGCCCGCAAAGATGCAAGTCCAAGACTAGAAATTGAAAAAGCATTGATTGTGAGGGAAAAAAATGGAGAATACACAGAAGAAATAAAGAAAATATATCAAGGGGAGATTCCTCCACTCCGGTCGGAATGACAATAAAAACCAGTCGGAATGACAATAAAAAACCTGTCGGAATGATATGTCACCTTGAGCGTAATTACAATGATATGTCACCTTGAGCGTAGTCGAAAGGTCTCTTACATAAAGGCAGCCGCACAAGTTCCTAATGTAATGTCATTTTCTACCTTAATAATCTGATAATAGCGTTTCCATTCACCAGAAAGTGTTTTCTCCAGTAATTGGCATATTTGTGGATAAAGATTATTTGTTTTCCAGAATGTAGTTCCGTTTCCTACAACACAAACAGGTTCTGATTCTACAGTTCCTTTTCCACTTTTTAAGATTGATGCGCTTAAAAGACTTGCAACAATAATTGCAGCGCGAGTAATAACATCTTGCATAATTTTTTCCATCAATTTTACATCTTCGGAATTACCATTAGCTGCAAGAGCACCAAGCTTTGTAGATGTGTCACAAGTATTCTTAAAATACATATCCATATCAACAGGCATAAGAGATTCAATACTTTCTAAAGTTTTACCAAAATCTGTAGAGAAAAGACCATCTGCACTGGCATGTTTTAATGCATTGTGAACTATTGTTCCCATATATGCACCAGAGCACATTTTTTCCAAAAGCCCCTGACCTGGTTTTGCAGAAGCAGCATCAAGTTCTTTATCAAAAGTGCTTTGTGGAGCACCCTTAAAAAAACCACCTTCACAAACAATAATATGCTGGGCAGAATCATCATCTGTAAGTTTTTTTACAGGTGCATAATCTATATATGCATTGTTTAATCCTGTTCCAAGAATAAACCCAACATAGCTGCTGTATTTTTGACCTTTTGGAGCACCAATTGTTCCTGAAAGAAGACTTGCAGTAGTGTCATTTAAAAGAGTGATTTTTTCAACAGATGTCCAGCCTCTTTTTATTAGTGCTTTTTTTAATTCTGCACCTACATAAGTTCCTATTGCTTCTGGAGCTTTTACTTCTTTTGAGAAAAATAAAATTTTCCCGTCTCCATCTTTTGTGATTTCCATAGCATAAGAAAAACAGAAACCAATTCGGTTGGATTTATTCTTAAGATGGTCAAGGTTTGCAGCAATGGCATCATAAAATTCATCTTTAGACATTTCCCGGTCTACTGCTGGCATACGAGTTTTTTCCAGATCGCTAATCTGAACATTTCCCTGAGCATCTATTGTAACAAGGCCGGAGCGGAAGTTTGTTCCACCTGCATCAATAACAATAGCATTGCTGGAAGAAGGAATTGTGTCTGGAATAGTACGACTTGCAACAATCATTGGCTGGTCACCGCCACCAGGTGCTGCTAATCCTTTTTCCATATCTGCCAGAATTGCTTTTGTAAGTTCTGTAGTATCTGGGAAGACGAAATTATATTTTTTATAAAAGTCTGAAAGATTTGTTTTCATAAATAGTCCTTAATAAAAGATTCCTCGACTGTGCTCGGAATGACAGCTTGATTATAGATTCCTCCACTACGGTCGGAATGACATGTTACCTCAATCATAAATTCATATTACTTTGTCACCTCGAGCGTAGTCGAGAGGTCTATTGCTGTGCTTTAAAGTAACGCACGGTTCCTACTTTTAATTCATCTGTTGCACTTTCATCAGCTACGATGATTGCATTTTCATGAAGTTGAAGAGCTGTTACAGGCCACATTTGTGAAACACTTCCTTCTACTGCCTGCTGCAATGCTCTTGCTTTTGCAGGACCGTTCATTACAATTACAACCTGTTTTGCATCAGTAATAGTTGCAATTCCAACTGTTAATGAAGTTTTTGGAACTTTATTAATGTCGCCTCCAAAAAATCTGGAATTTGCAATAATTGTATCCTGAGTGAGTGTCATAACACGGGTTCTTGAATTTAATGAAGAGCCTGGTTCATTAAATGCGATGTGTCCATCATTTCCACAGCCACCAAGGAAAAGGTCGATTCCGCCGGCTGCTTTAATTGTTTCTTCGTATTTGCGACATTCTTCTTCGGGATTTTCAGCTTTTCCGTTTAAGATATGAATGTTTTCTTTTTTGATATCAATGTAATCAAAGAAATTGTGGAACATGAAATAATGATAGCTTTGTTCATCCTTTTCATCTAAGCCTGTATATTCATCCATATTAAAAGTGATTACATTCTGAAAAGAGATTTTTTTCTGATTATATAATTCAATTAATCTTTTATAGATTCCAAGTGGAGTACTTCCTGTTGGTAAACCTAAAACATAAGGATGTTCCTTTGTAGGATTTGCTTTTATAATCTGGTCTGCAATATAATCTGCTGTCCATTTTGAACATTCATCATAATCGTTTTTAATAATTAATCTCATTGTTTTTCCTCCAATTTATTTTTTACAATTGTTTCATTTTTAAGAACAACAAGTTTTACTGAGAATTTCTTGTCCATTACTACAACATCTCCATCGTAGGTTGGGGCGAGAATACCTTTTTTTGTATAATGCATAATTCTGGCTGGGTTTGCTGTTGCAAATTTAACTGAATCTGAAACAGAGAAACCAAAATCAACCATATTTTTTACACCTTTTTTAAGAGTAAGTGCTGAACCTGCAATTACGCCATCTTCTTTTCTATGGAAACAGCCGTCTACAAATTCTACTTCTTCACCATTTGCAAAAAGATGTTCACCTTTTTGAACTGTTGGAGTTAAAGCATCGGTAACCAGAACAATCTGATCACTGGATTTATCTGCACGAAGTAATTTGAAAAGACCAGGATGTACATGAACTCCATCGGCAATAATTTCGCAGGACATTTCAGGATGAATTAAAACTGCACCTACTGCGCCAGGGTTTCTGTGATGAAGCTGACTCATAGCATTAAAGAAGTGAGTTGAATGTAAAATTCCAACCTGAATGCCTTCTATCATGTTTTCATATTTTGCATTTGTATGACCGGCCTGAAGAATTATGCCGTTTTCAATACAGTAAAGTGCCAGTTCTCTCATGCCAGAAAGTTCTGGAGCTACGGTCATGTTTACAATGTGGCCATCAGAAGCTTTAAGAAGTCTTTCCATTATTTGTATATTTGGCTTTTGTACTGTATCTGGTTTTTGAACTCCAAGCTTGTCTGGAGAAATAAAAGGACCTTCCAGGTGAATTCCCATAATATGGGCACCTTCTTCTTTACCCATGGCCGCAACTATTTTTCTACAGGTTTCTTCCATTTCTTCTAAAGGAGCCGGATACATTGTAGGATTAAAAGCTGTTACACCATATTGTGCCAAATCTTTGGACATTTGCAGAATACCTTCTGTTGTACAGGCATCTGTTCCATGTCCCTTAAATCCGTGAATGTGAGTGTCGATTAAACCTGGCATTATGTAATTACCTTTGGCATCTATAATTTCAACATCCGGGCCAAAAGTTTTCTGTTCAAAGCGCTGTTCTGTAAAAACGTCTGCAATAATTCCATTTTCAATGAGAACAGCACCTTTTGTGTCAGATTTAGACATTCCGTTAATAATAATTCCATTGTGAATACAACGAATCATCTTAAGCCTCCATCATAATACTGGTAGCCTGTTTCATATAATCTTCTTTTGTGTGCAGGAAGATTTTTTTCAAATCTTGCAAAATCTTTTTTATCTTCTGGTAACCACAAGCATTCACCTAAAGCACAAAGGCGAGGGAACATAAGGTATTCGGCAACTTTGGAATGTGGCAAAGCTTCTGTCCATAAGTTGCATTCGCCGCCCATAATAAAGGCTTTGTGTGCAGCATCCATATTTTTTGTAAATGGAGTGTATGAATATGCTTTTTCTACGGTTGTAACTCCAAGACGACCTGGTTCTTCGTAGCTGGCAATATTTTTTAAGTTCATGTAAGTGTGAGTCTGAGGTGACATAATTACACGATGGTTAAGTTTTACAGCTCGTTCACCACCTTCAAAGCCACGCCATGATTGAACAATAACTTCATCTGGTAATGGAATAATGTCTGTGTTGTCTAAAACTTCATCCCAGCCAATTGGAGTTTTTCCGTGAGCAATAGCAAGTTTTACCATTTTCTGAGTTGCCCAAGTCTGAAGCTGAGAAGGATTTGTTAGTTTTTCAGCCTTCATTCTAGCCTGGCATTTTGGACATTTTTCCCATCGTTCAGAAAGACATTCGTCTCCTCCAATGTGAATATATTTTCCAGGGAAAAGTCGTTCTACAGTAGCAAATATTGCATCGTAGATTTTGAAAATATCATCATTTCCAAGACAAAGAACATCTGGGAAAATACCCCAGCGGTTTTCTACCTGGTAAGGACCACCTGTACAACCAAATTGTGGGTATGCTGTTAAGAGAGCAGAAACGTGGCCTGGCAATTCAATTTCTGGAATAATTTCTATGCAGCGTTCTTCTGCGTATTTTACAATTTCTGTGATTTCTTCATCTGTATAATATTTTCGTGGTAAATCTGGAGAATCATAAAAACCTTCAATAGAAGCAGGCATTGTGTGAGCTTGTCTTATAGAACCTGTTTCTGTGAGTAAAGGATACTCTGGAACTCCAATGCGCCATCCCTGATCATCTGTAAGGTGCCAGTGGAATTTATTGAATCTGTGGAAAGCAAGAGCATCTAAAACCTTTTTAATAAATTCCACAGAATAGAAAGAACGACAGGTGTCCAGCATCATGCCGCGCCATTTGTATTCAGGTTTATCACAGATTACAAGACAAGGAAGTTCAGTTTTATAGGTAAGTGAAAGCTGTTTAAGAATCTGTTTTCCATAAAAGGCACCTTCTTTTGCAGAAGAGAAAACCTTTATTTTGCTGTCTGTAATTTCCACAGCATAAGATTCTGGATCTGATAACGAAAAATCATTGAACTTGTCTTGTGTAACAAATTCAACCTGAGTCAAAAGTTCTTCAAAGTTTTCTGGAGCTTTGAAAACGCCGTCTTTCCTTTCCAAAGAAAGTGGATAAGGAATTAATGATATTTCTTCTTTCATACTTTTATAATACTTCCTTAATTTTAGTTTGTCCAATGAAAAAACAAACATATTAACAAAATTCATCAAAATTTAAGCAAAAATAAGAAAAAATGATGATTGACATTTTGAATTAAGGGTTTTACCATTTTGAATGTACAAAGCTTGTACAAAAAGGTTTAAAAAAGGGTTTCCCAATGCATGTAAATAATGATTTTCAGCGAATTAGCAATATTTCTCAGGCTTTTGAAACAATCTGGCGGGAAAAAGAAATAAGCAGAATTGATATTGCAAGAAAAATGGATGTTTACCGTTCAACTATTTCTAATATTATAGATGTTCTTTTGGAAAACAAATGTATTTGTGAAGGGCAGCGGGGAAGTGTAGGAGAGAAAGGCGGAAGAAAACCAATTTTTCTTTCGGTTAATAAAGATTTTGGCGCAATTGTGGGAATTGAACTTCAGCCTGAATATTGTAATATTGCTGTGGTAGATTTTGCAGGACAAGTTATAAACACAAAAACTCAGGAAATCAGTTTTAAAAGCGATGCAGAAAATACAGAGGAAGAGTTTCTTAATATTTTAGACAGCATTATAAAACCGGTTTTAAAAGAAAATAAAAATCATAAACTTCTGGGCATTTGTCTGGCACTTCCTGGCATTATTGATACAAAAAAAGGCTGCATCATAAACTCTGTTCCCTTAAAGCTTAAAAATATGAATGCTGCAGAAAAATTGCTGAACCGTTATGAAATACCTTTACTTCTGGAAAATGACGCAAAGTGCTGTTCATGGCTACATAAAGGGCAGGCTGATGAAGAAAAAGATTTTATTTGTGTATTAACCAGAGAACACAAAGTAGACGGCATTGCTGTTGGTCTTTCAGTTGTAATGAATGATAAGCTTGTGAATGGTCATAACTATGCGGCTGGAGAATATCTTTCTGTTTCCTGGAGAAAAGGTAAAAATGGTCAGACAGGATTACCTCAGGCTGTTATAAATACTTTAAACACAGTTGAAGATTCCTATAACGAATGGTTAACAGATCTTTTTTCAACATTAACAGTAATGATTCCTTTGCTGGAGCCTTGTAAAATCTACCTTCACGGGCAGAAAAATGAAAAAGTCCAGCAGATAAAGAATGTTATTTCTCAAAGGGTTTCCCAGTTTGAAGAAGCTATGTATCAGTATGGCGCCCAGTTGGAAATAATGGCAGAAGATGATTATGAAATTGCAAAAGGGGCTGCTCTTATGTATATTCAGAAACTTTTTGAATTGCCTTATCTTATGGATGATTATGTATATTCTGCAATTAACTGGGATGTTTTATTCAACAGAAAATAGGAAGTGAAAATGGAAAATCAGAATGAAATCCGCATAAGAAAAATTGAAGATAAAGATGTGGCAACTCTTTGTGAAATCTGTCTTAAAACTGGCGACAGTGGAAAAGACGCAACAACTTTATATAATGATCACTTTCTTTTAGGTTTTTATTATGCTTTTCCTTATGGAGTGGCAGGTAAAGCTTTTAGTTTTGTGGCAGTAGATGCAAACTCAGATATTCCTTTGGGTTACATTCTTGGTTGTGATGACACACTTTTGCTGAATAAACAAAGACGAAAAATGCTGGAAGGAATAAGAGAGTATGTTCAGGCAAATAAAAATAATGCTTCTGATTCTGAAGCCTCTCTTAAAAATACAATTGTTCATGATTTGAATAAAGCCGGCATAGAAACTCGTCTGGAAGAAACTGTGTTTTCTCCCGAAGATGAAGAATACTGGTGCAAAGAATATCCGGCTCATCTTCATATTGATTTGCTGCCGGTTTTACAGGGAAAAGGATTTGGTCATAAATTGATGCAGACTTTTTTGGAAAATCTTAGGGCTTGTGGTGTAAAAGGTGTGCACCTTGGAGTTGGGGAAGAAAATCAAAGAGCAATTGGTTTTTATAAAAAAGAAGGATTTTCTGTTCTGTCCCATACATCCTGGGGTTACTGGCTTGGAATGAAGCTTTAGAGCGCCTTTAAGGTAAATTCTACCATTTTATAAGCTTTGCTGATTGCTTCATCATCTGTAGGAAGTGCAAATAAAGTACCGGCTCCACTTTCTGGATTTTGCCTTACAATTTCTTTACGGTTTGCAATGTAAAAGTCTCTCTGCTGCAATATAATAGAAGAAATTGCACTTGCTTTTTCTCTTAATTCTTTTTCTGAGCAGGCCTGAATTTTTTCTATATCCATAAAAGCCTGTAGTATTTTTCTTATTTCATCTGTAAGTTTTTCATTTTCTGTTCTAATAATTTTAAGAGCTTCCAGATTAAAGTATTGCTCTGTGCGGACAAAAACGTACATCTGAAAAAGAGGTTCTGTTTCAAATAAATTAAAATAGCGGTTTATGAGTCGTTTAAGCAGAGCTGGTAAAGTTGTTTTTCCGTTTTTAATGGAATCTATTGTTTTGTCAGAAAGGAAGCTTACAAGATTTATTTCTTTTCCACAAAGCTCCAGTGTAGAAGCATACATGTTTTCTTTGCTTTCAAAGTGATTGTAAAGGGATGCTTTTTTAATTTCCAGACTGTCTGAAACATCGGCAAGAGAGGTTGCTCCTGCACTTTTTTCAAATGCGCTTGCTAAAAAAGACTGAATGATTTTTTCCTGGGATATATTTTTACGACTCATAACTCTTATATTATCGGTGACTACCGCGTGTTAGTTGAGATTTTACCCCAGTTTTGTAATCTTTACAATTGAATTATTTGAGTTTATACTTAAAAAACAGTATCTATAAGAAATGTCATACTGTCATTTTTATAGAAAGAGGAAATAATGGAATTTGAATCAAATTGTACAGTACCAAAAATGGTAAAAGCCACTTCGGAAAAGTATCCGGAAGTAGCCGCTCAGTTCAGCAAAAATAAAGCTGGTGAATTTGAACCAATTACTTATCGTGAATTGTTCCAGAAAGCAATGGATTTTGGTGCAGCTTTACTTAGTCTTGGTGTAAAGAGAGAACAACCTATAGGTCTTATTTCTGATAACCGTGCAGAATGGCAGCATGCAGATATTGGTCTTATGTCTATTGGTGCTGTAGATGTTCCTCGTGGTTGTGATGCTACTTTAGTTGATCTTGAAAAAATCTTGAGTATTACAGAATGTAAAATTGTAATTGCAGAAAATAATTCTCAGATTAAAAAAATCCTTTCAATTAAAGATAAAATTCCAACTGTTGAAACAATCATCTATTTTGAAAACGATGTTAAAGATGAAGTAAAACAGGATGCAGAATCTAATAAGGTAACACTTTATTATTTCCAGGATCTTCTTAAAGAAGGTCAGAAATGGAGAATTGAAAATAAAGGCATTGTTGAAGCAGAACTTGAAAAAGGAAACAGCGATGATTTGGCTACAATCATCTTTACTTCTGGTACAACAGGAACTCCAAAAGGTGTAATGCTTACACATAAAAACTTCCTGGCTCAGCTGGACGAAATTCCTGAAAGAATTTTCTTGAATCCAGGTGACAAAGGTCTTGTAGTTCTTCCAATCTGGCACTCATTTGAACGCGAAGTTGAATATGTTGTTATGTGTCAGGCTGGTTCTATTTGTTATTCAAAGCCAATTGGATCAATTCTTCTTGCAGATTTACAGAAAATCAATCCTCATGTATTACCAGCTGTACCTCGTGTATTCGAAGCTGTTTATGATGGTGTCATGAAGAAAATGCGTAAAACTGGCGGAATAGTATATAAACTGTTTTCATTCTTCCTTGGTCTTGCAACAATTCTTAAACGTATGCACAGAAAAATGTTTAATAAGAATGCCTGCTTTACAAGTTACAAAACAGTATTGTGGTGGATTTTATTCTTTATTCCATGGTTACTTTTATGGCCATTCTATGCTTTAGGAGATTTACTTGTATTCCGCAAGATTAAGGTTATGCTTGGTAAAAACTTCCGCGCCGGTGTTGCTGGTGGTGGTGCATTCCCTAAAAAAATTGATGAATTCTTCTGGGCAATTGGTGTAAAAGTTGTAGAAGGATACGGTCTTACAGAAACTGCACCTATTATTGCAGTTAGACCTATTGCAGATCCTATTTTCAGAACAATTGGTTCTCCAATTCGTGGTATTCAGACTCGTATTGTTGACCCAGACGGATATATTCTCGAACGCGGAAAAGAAGGTGTTTTACAGGTAAAAGGTCCTACAGTTATGAAAGGTTATTATAAGAACCCTGAAAAAACTGCACAGGCATTTACAGTAGACGGCTGGCTTGATACAGGTGACCTTGCTGTAATGACAATTCACAATGAATTACAGATTAAAGGTCGTATTAAAGATACTATTGTACTTCGTGGTGGAGAAAATCTTGAACCATTACCAATTGAAACTAAACTTACAGACAGCCGTTATATTAAAGCTGCTGTAGTTCTTGGTCAGGACCAGAGATACCTTGGTGCTTTAATTCTTGTAGATAAAGATGAAATCATAAACTATGCTGCTGAAAATGGTATTCAGTACGATACATATGAAAATCTTCTTGCTTCGGAAGTAATTTTGAGTCTTTACGAAAATGAAATTGCCAACTTAATTAATTCTAAGACTGGCTTTAAGATGTTCGAAAGAATTGCAAGATTTGCTCTTATTACAAAAGATTTCGAAGTTGGTGTTGAACTTTCTGCAAAACAGGAAGTTATGCGTTACAGAATCAATGAACTTTACAAAAAAGAAATTGCTGCAATGTTCCCAGAAGATGACTAATTAACACAAACTTTGTTTGCTAAAAGGATGATTCAGATTTTTTTGTCTGGTCATCCTTTTTTTATTTCCAAATTACTTTTTTTTTATTATCTTATATAAATAAATAAAAATTTTAGAGGCGTATAGTATGGCAAAACATGAATTTCAGACAGAAGTAAATCAGCTTCTTCAGTTATTAATCCATTCCCTTTATTCAAACAAAGACATCTTTTTAAGAGAAATTGTTTCTAACGGTTCAGATGCTTTGGATAAGCTTAAATATCTTTCGGTTTCAGATGAAGCTTATAAAAATGTAAAAGTTGATCCAAGACTTGATATTCAGTTTGATGAGGCTGCTTCCACACTTACAATCCAGGATTCTGGTATTGGTATGAACGAAGAAGATCTTACAAACAACCTTGGTACAATTGCTCGTTCTGGTACAAAAGCATTTATGGAAAAACTTACCAGCGATGCTTCTAAAAATTCAAATCTTATTGGTCAGTTTGGTGTAGGTTTTTATTCTGCATTTATGGCTGCAAAACACATTGATGTTTACACAAGAAAAGCTGCTGGAGATGGAAAAATCTGGCACTGGTCTTCCGACGGAACAAACTCTTATGAAATTGATGAAGTAGCACCAGATTCTTCTGTTGCAAAAAAATATGGTTTTGATAATGCAGAGTTAAGCGGTTCTGCAATTGAAATTCACTTAAATGATGACAGCAAAGAATATGCTTCCAGATGGAAGATTGAAGAATTAATTAAAAAATATTCAGATCATATTGCTTTCCCAATTTATCTTCATTATGAACAGAAGAAATATGATGATAAAGGAAACGAAACAGGAAAAGAAAATAAAGTTGATCAGGTAAACTCTGCTTCTGCTTTATGGAAACGCTCAAAATCTGAACTTAAACCAGCAGATTATAACGAATTCTATAAAACAATTGGACATGACGGACAGGATCCACTTCATTATGTTCACACTCATGCAGAAGGTACTCAGGAATATACAACTTTGTTCTATGTTCCTCAGACTGCACCTTTTGACATGTATCAGGCAGACTACAAGAGCGGTCTTAAGCTTTATGTAAAACGAGTATTCATTACAGATGATGACCGTGAACTCTTACCAGCATACCTTCGTTTTGTTCGTGGTATTATCGATTCAGAAGATTTACCATTAAATGTAAGCCGCGAAATTCTTCAGCAGAATAAGATTCTTGATAATATTAAAAACAGCTCTGTTAAAAAGCTCCTTAGTGAATTTAAGAAGATGGGCGAAGCTGCAGATAAAGCTAAGAAAACAGAAGCAGACAAACGTTCTGATGATGAAAAGAATGCTATTGAAAAATGGAATAAGTTTGTAAAGAACTTTAATCGTCCTATGAAGGAAGGTTTGTATTCTGACTATTCTAACCGCGAAGAAATTGCAGAAATTGTAAGATTTAAATCTACAGATGAATCTGGAACAGGCGAAGATAACTACACAAGTTTTGCTGACTATGTTCAGAGAATGAAGCCAGAACAGAAAGCAATTTTCTATATTTCTGGTAGTGATGAAAAAAATCTTCGTGCAAACCCACTTTTAAAAGCTTATGTTGCAAAAGGTTTTGAAGTTCTTGTTATGGATGATGATATTGATGATATTGTTATTCCAGGTTTTGGAAAATATAAAGACTTTGAGCTAAAAGCTGTAAACCGTGCCGGCAGCGATGAAGATCTTGGTGGCGACAAAGAAGAAGCTAAAAAGAAGGAAGAAGAATTTAAGCCAGTTGTAGAAAAAATTAAAAAAGCACTTGGTGACAAAGTAAAAGATGTAAAACTTTCAAAAACACTTTCAGGTGAAAATCCTTCTTGTATTGTTGTTGATGAAAACGATCCTTCTTACCAGATGATTCAGATGATGAGAGCAATGGGACAGCCTGGTCCAGAATTAAAACCAATTCTGGAAGTAAATGTTGACCATCCTATTTTGGGAAAAGTAAAAGACAGCAGCGACGAAGCCTTAATTGCAGATGTTTCTGAAGTTCTTTTGAACCAGGCATTGTTGATTGCCGGTGTTGAAATTAAAGAGCCTGCTGAATTTGTTAAACATTTGAATAATCTTCTTAGTAAATAGTTTTCAGTTAAATTAAGGAAAAAGGGATGTCTAATAAGTTTTAATTTTCATTTTGAAAAATGTTATATTGAAACTTTTTTGGACATCCCTTTTTTAATGTTGCGAAAAAATATTTTTTTATGATATTATTTATATATGAAATTAATTAGTAATCATACACGTATTCTTTTTTGGATGTTAATTAAAAATGTGCAGACAATTTTTAAGCTTTATCCAAATATGAGAAAAATGGCTCGTACACCTGAAAAATATACAAAACAGGAATTAGATGATTATGTAGACCTGGTTGTTGATACTATTATAGAAAAATGCAATTTTCAGATTGATGTTCATGGGTTAGAAAACATTCCTGCAGACAAAGGTGTATTGGTTTGTCCAAATCATCAGGAAAAAACCGATATTGTTGTTATCAGAAATTCTTTTCCAAGACCTATTGGTTACGTAATTGACAGTTTCGCAGCTAAAAGACATTTCTGTAGAGAAATTTGTAGAATGGTGCCTTCTATTACAATGCCAAAAAACAGCATGAAAGGCATGATTAAAGCAATTGAAAAACTTACAGATGAATTAAAAAATAAAGAAGATTATGTAATTTTCCCAGAAGGAAGATATGCTGTAGATTGTAAGCATCTTTTGCCATTCCTTGGCGGGACATTTAAAAGTGCTTTAAGATCTCATGTGCCTATTGTTCCAACTGCAATTATTAATTCTAACCATGTTTTTGACAAAGGTGCTCCAAAGCCATATGTAATTAGTGTTTATTATTTAAAACCTATTATGTATGAAGAATACAAAGATATGAAATCTGTAGATCTGGCAAATCTTGTTCAGAGCAAGGTTCAGGAAGTAGTTGATAAGTATCAGAAATAATTTTTTATTTAGAAATATTGGTTAAATGAAAAAGGATTGGCTTTACAAAGCCAATCCTTTCTTTTTTTAGATAGAGAACTTCTTTAATTCATCTGTAATATTCAAAACTGAATTCTGATTCTGTTCTGCTTTTTCTTTTACCGACTGAATTGAATTTGAGAAGTCATTAATAACATCCTGAGATTCATGAATACTGTTATTAACCTGAATAGAAAGATTAACAACATCATCAATACCATCTTTAATTTCAGAAGTATACTGTGCCTGATTTTTAATAAGGGTATTTACTTCATTAATCTGCTGGGTAATTGTTGTTGTATTATTAAGAATAATATTTGCACCATGTGTCTGCTCTTCCATTTTGTAAGAAAGAATGTCGACAATGTTTGACTGCTGTTTAATTCCAGAATGAATGTTTTCAAAAGCTTTTGAAGTATCCATCATAGACTGTGAACCTCTGTCTATAGAATCGTTTACTTCTGTAATTAAAGCACCAATATCATTTGCAGATTTTTGTGTAGAAATTGAAAGTTTACGAATTTCGTCAGCAACTACAGAGAAACCTTTTCCTGCGGCTCCTGCATGGCTGGCTTCAATTGCGGCATTCATAGCAAGAAGGTTAGTTTGTGTGGCAACCTTTGTGATTACCCCAATTACTTCAACCATCTTACGAGATTTTTCAGAAATACCCTGAATAATTTCCTGTGTCTGTTCAACTTCTTTTTTACCCATTAAAGAAGAGGTTGTAAGTTCTGTAGAAAGTGTTTTTGCTTTGCTAATCTGTTCTGTAATAGAACTAAAGCGTTCTACCATTTTAGAAATGGAATCAGCATTTTTTTCTTCTGCTTTTGCCTGTGTTTCCATGTAAGAACTAACTTTAGCAGCATCTTCACTAAGTTTGTCGATGCTTACTTTTGCAGATTCAAGTAATTCATCTTTTTTATTGTTTTCTGCAGCCATGTTCTGGAAGGTTGCAATTACCTGACTAATTCCCGAAGCAGAATTTTCAGAAATGGAGAACAGTTCCTGAGCACCAGAGTCTACATAGCTGTTTTCAGTTTTAAGTTTATTAAGTGCCTGCTGAAGAAAATCCATCAGCTTGTTCATTTCTGTCATTACAACGCCAAAGTCATCGAAAGTACCAATTGGCAGACGTTTTACAAGGTTACCGTCTTTGCGGAGTTTTTCAATCTGCTTGATTGTAATTTTAAAACGGAGTCTTAACTGAATAAGAATACAGAAACACAAAGGTAAAGAAATAATAAGAGCTTCTACAAGAGAAATTATACCTTTTTTAATAAATGTTACTGTGTCCCATCCGTGTTTTACTCCAGAATAACCAGAACAGAAAAGGTGCCATCCAATAAGGCAGGCAACAATTATAATTGTTTTGAATAAAGAAACTGTGAAAGATGTAGATTTAAAACCTTCTGTTGAATGAATGCGGAGTTTTGTAAGCTGCTTACGTGCCATAGCATTAAAACATGTAACTGCATATTCTGTAGCACTTAATGCATAAACAATAATCAGGAAAAAGATAATGACTAAATCAATTGGTTTGTAGTTTAATGAACCTGACAATGTTTTAATGATAATTGTAGTTCCGTTTCCAATAATGTAGCCAATAATGATTGAAACTGTTGAAATAATGTTGATATTTTTCAGGATTTTTCTTGAATGGGAAATTTCTTCGTCTGTTAAAGGACGGGTTTCTGCTTCTTTTATATATTGAAGCAAAGGTTTTATCATAATGTAGGTTATTACAGATATGATAAGAAAGATTCCTAATGCAGGACCCAATGATAGTGGAGCGCTTGTAAGCCAGTCTTGGAATGTTGACCCTTTAATCTGTGTTACCTGAAATGATGAAAGTAAAGGAACACCGATTACTGTGGAAAGTCCAAAAAAGACCATGTACAATCCAAATAGATTCATAATATACCTCTCTTTTTTTAATACCTGTAATTTTAACAGTAAATAATTCATAAGTCTATTAAGATTTAATAAAATTCTATATAATGGATTTATGATTATCGATTTTCACGCACATTTATATCCAGAAAAAATTGCCGAAAAAGCAAGTAAAGCTATTGGTGATTTTTATGATACAACTATGAAATTTAAAGGTCTTTCTGAAGAATTACTGGAAAGTGGTTCTAAGATTGGCGTAACAAATTATCTTGTTCATTCTGCTGCTTCTACTCCAAAACAGGTTCAGACAATAAACGATTTTATTAAATCTGAAGTAGATGCTCATAAAGAATTTATTGGTTATGGTACAATTCATCCTGATTATGAAGATTTTGAAAATGAATTGAAGCGTGTAAAAGATTTGGGTCTTAAAGGCGTTAAAGTTCATTGTGATTTCCAGCACTTTCAGATTGATTGTGAAAAAATGGATCCAATTTACGAAACTCTGGTTCAGCTTAAACTTCCAATTTTAATTCACGCTGGCGATGAACGTTATGATTATGACGGTCCAAGAAGAATCAGAAAAGTTTTAGACAAACATCCAAATCTGGTAATGATTGGTGCACATTTTGGTGGTTATACACAATGGGATGATGCAATGGAATTTTTGGTAGGTCAGCGTATTTTCTTTGACACTTCCAGCACTTTGTGGAAACTTCCTGTAGAAAAAGCAAATAAAATTCTTAAAGCTCACGGGGCTGAAAATTTCTTCTTTGGTTCAGATTTTCCTATGTGGGATCATGAAGGTGAATTTGCACGCTTTAATCAGCTTGATTTAACTTCTGAAGAAAGAGATCTTATTCTTTATAAGAATGCAAAGAAATTTTTGGAAATTTAAGGTTTTATAAGTTAAAATATTTTAAGATATGGTAAGTACCCTTTATTCAGTAATTAACATAGTATGTTTATTTCTCTTTACCATGGTTTTAATAAAGGAGAAACGGTCTCAGAGAAAAAATGAAGAAAAATTTAATTCATTTTATGTTTTAAATTGGATTTTGCTCATTTTTACTGTAATGGACTGTTACTGGGGGTTAGTTGCAAGCAAGGTTATTAAAACTTCCCAATACACTTTTTATATTTTAACTATACTTTCCTGGTCTTTTTCTATTTATCTTTCTTATGCCTGGCTCATAAATGTTGATTTTGAACTTAATGGTAAAATTGTAAAATCAAAGCCACTTTTTATTGTATTAACTATTCCATTGATTGTGGCTATTGGTCTTGTTGTTACAAACAGACTTACAGGTCTTTGCCTTTTGCAGGATTCTTTTTTTGTATTCCGCAGGGGTCCGGCATGGATTGTTGTAGAAGCTTTTGAACTGTTTTACTACCTTTTAGCTTTTATGGAATGTATTTATGCTTTTACAAAAGACAAAAATCGCATTAATGCAAGAAAGATAAAAGCCTTTTTTGGTTTCTGTCTTTTACCTATGACTGCATTCTTTTTCCAGATTTTCTATTTAGGCATTCCTTGTAAATGTATTGGATACATGCTTTCTTCTGTTTTAATTTACATTTTTAATTCAACAGAAGAAAACTTAAAACTTAGTATTGAACTTGTTGAGTCAAATAATTTTAAAAAGATTGCCATAAACGAAAGAATTCTCGATGCAATTGCAGACTCTTATGATTGTTTGTATCTTTTTTCTACAAAAGGCGGCAATCCTTTAATTATTAGAAATATTCCAAAAATTGAAGCTATTGCCAATTCTGTGAATGATCCTAAGAATATTTTTTCTGAAGTTGTAAGAAAAACTACACATCCCGATTATTTAGAAAAAATGTTTCTGTTTACAAATCTTGCTTCTTTGGAAGAGCGACTGGAAAACAAAAAAATTATCAGCATAGAATTTAAAGGTGTAGATGGCGAATGGTGTCGTGCCAGCTGGATTCGTGTAGAAGAAGATGAAGAAGGACTTCTTGATAAAGTATTGTATGCGGTTTCAGATATTTCGGAAGAGAAGAATAAAGAGCTGAATATTCAGCAGAAGCTTAAAACTGCCTTAGAAAATCAGAATGAAATTTATGCAGAAATTCTTCAGATGCAGAGTAACGGTATTGTTGTTACAGACATGCATGACAATGTTCTTACTGTAAATGAAACTGCCCTTAAACTTTTTGGTATAGATGATCATGTGACTTTAGATAATTCATTAATTGATATTATGACCAATCACTTAAAAGACAAAAAAGATGCAATCATGAAAAAATTGCATACAATAAAAGTTCGTGGCGGTTATTTTACATATGAATTTATTATTGAAAGAGAACATTATGAAAATATTTATATCATAGCAGAATCTAAACTTGCAAAAACTTCTCTTGGACAAAAGATTCTTATTACATCTTTTACTGACATTACAAAGAACAAGAAAGTTGAAAATGATTTGGTTCAGCTTTCGGAAACAGACAGTCTTACAAAAATTAATAACCGTGGTAGTGGTGCAAGAAAAATTGAATTCCTTTTAGGAAAAGAAAAAGGCGGAATGCTTTGTATTTTCGATGCAGATAAGTTTAAATCTATAAATGACAACTATGGTCACATAGCAGGTGATAAAGTTCTTGTTGCCATTGCAGACTGTATGAATAGAGTTTTTAGAGACAAAGATGTTATTATGCGCCTTGGTGGAGATGAGTTTGCTATTTATGCTGTTGGTGTAACAGATGAAAACAGCGGCAGACTTTGTATTGAAAGATTCTTAGATGAAATTAGTAAGGTAAAAATAAAAGAAATAGGTAATAATCCAATTCATATTAGTGTTGGAGCAGTTTTCTGTACAGAATTCCAGACCAGCAGTTTTGATGATTATTATCAGAAGGCCGATAAAGCTATGTATCGCAGTAAAAGATACTCTGGCCCTCATTATGAATTTTATTAACAGGTGAATTGTGAAAAAAAATGTTATTTTGGAAGGTCTAAGAGACGGTCTTCCTATAGGGTTGGGATATTTTGCAGTTGCATTTTCTTTGGGAATTGTGGCTCAGAATGCAGGATTAAATGCTGTTCAAGGATTTATTGCAAGCTTCTTTAATGTAGCTTCCGCCGGAGAATATGCCCTCTTTACTTCAATTGCGGCAAAGGCATCTTACATAGAAATTGCTGTTATTACTCTTGTTGTAAATGCCCGTTATCTTTTAATGAGTTGTGCTCTTTCTCAGCGTTTTGATGAAAATACACCAATGATTCATCGCTTTCTTGTAGGCTTTGGTGTAACTGATGAAATTTTTGGTATTACTATTGGCCGGGAAGGAAAGATTAATCCGGTTTATAATTACGGTGCCATTGCTATTGCAGTGCCGCTATGGAGTTTAGGAACTTCCCTTGGTATTATGGCCGGCAACTTTTTACCGGCAAATGTTGTAAGTGCTTTGTCTGTTGCTTTGTACGGCATGTTCCTTGCAATTATTGTTCCACCTGCAAAAAAGAATATTGTTATAGCCATTGCCGTTATTGTAAGTTTTATTGCAAGCTATTGTTTTACAATTCTTCCATATATTAAAACACTTTCTGGTGGAACTAGAACAATTATTATTACAGTAGTGATATCTTCTGCACTGGCACTTATAAAACCTGTTGTTGATCCAGAAGAAGAAAAAACAGGAGAGGCAGAATAATGACAGCACAGATTTACATCAGTATTTTTACAGCAGCTGCCGTTTCTTATTTGATCCGTGTACTGCCACTTACTCTTATTAGAAAACCAATTAAAAACAGATTTTTAAAATCTTTTTTATATTATGTTCCATATGTTACTCTTGCAGCTATGACATTCCCTGCAATTGTAGAAGCCACCAGTTCTCCAATAGCAGGAATTCTTGCCCTTGTAGTTGGAATCGTCATTTCATATTTTGGTGCGGGCCTGTTTCCTGTTGCCTGCGTTTGTTGTGTTGTTGTTTTTGTAACAGAATTCTTTTTATAGGAAGGACAGATGACTGCAATAAATACAAGCCTTTGTTACATCGAAAAAGATGGTTGCTACCTTATGCTTCATCGTACAAAAAAGGAAAACGATTATAACAAAGATAAATGGATTGGCATTGGCGGTAAATTTGAAGAAGGGGAAAGTCCAGAAGAATGTGCATGCAGGGAAGTTCTGGAAGAAACAGGTTTAGAATTAAATTCTTTTGAGTACAGGGGAATTGTTACTTTTGTTTCGAAAGATGAAAAAGGAACTTGTTATGAACTGATGCATCTTTTCTGGAGCAATGATTTTACTCAAAAAGAAGATAAATTTTTTGAATGCGATGAAGGGGATTTACAGTGGGTAAAAATTGAAAAAATGAATGATTTACCTCACTGGAAAGGAGACGAGCTCTTTCTGGAACTTATTGCCAAAAAGAGCCCGTTTTTTTCACTAAAATTGATTTATGAAAATGGCCAGTTGATTGACCATAAATTGACTATTTGTCAAAAGTAAATTTGTTCAAAACAGCAATGCTTTCATTTGAATCTGAAAGGAATTCAAAGTAGATTGCATGTTTACCAATTACTCCACTGGTAAGTTCTGCATTAAACTGTTTGTCACCTTTTGCCATTTTTCCAGAAGCAATCACTTTACCCTGGTAACTGTCAATTCTAACATTTACAGTCATATCTGCTAAAGCTTCAATGTCTGCTGTTACAGTTTTTGCAGAATTAAGTCCAAACTGAAGGTAACGGTAACCTATTGTTGTACCATTTGTAATGTCATAAACATATTCAAAACAAGATGATGTTTGTTCATATGTTGGCTGAATTACTGGACGCTTAGAACCACCGTAAAGATGAACTGCGTATCCTGCAGAAATCCATTTGTAAGCATCAAGACCATTTACCTGTGGTCCCTGAGAAGTCATTTCTACTGGAACTGAAGCAACAGGTTCTCCTTTTTCATCATAAGTGATTTTTCCAATAAAGATTTTACCATTTTTGTCCATTGCAATATCAACTGGTTCAATCATTGCCTGACGAGAAAATTCATTTACACCAGTCTGGCGGTGATAGAAAATGTACCACTGACCATTAACCTGCATTAAACTACCATGGTTGTTACCCCATTTAAAAGACATGTGTCCTTTGCCTTCTTTGTCGAAAATGATTTCGCCACCATTAAAACTGATGTCTCCACCATCTGCAAAGCCTTCCAAAGGTTTATCACTAACTTTATAAGAAAGGAAACCGTTACAGTCTTCATAAACACCAAGTTCTGGCTGATGATTTATTGCTCTTTTAGAATAAACATAAACATATTTACCCATAATTTTACGAGGTGATGAAGCTTCAAAGAAAGCAGAATTTAAGTCTAAACCACCGTCATCATCTTTTGACCATGGTGCAGAAGTATGACCAATTGGATGATCATGGAAAGTTTCTTTTTTAATAGTTGCCATATCATCATTAAGTTCGGCACAATAACTGTGACAGAAACCCCAGTAAGCATAAACGCGACCATCATCATCAACTAAAATACCTGGGTCAAAACCTAATTCTGTTAATCTTGGATTTTTAAAAGGTCCGGCAGGATTTTTACTTTCTGCAACCATAATTTTTGAACCTTTTGCTTCGGCAGCATACATATAAAAAGTGTCGCCTTTTTGTACAACATCTGGAGCATAAAGAATTCCACCGTCTGTAGCAGTGTAACAAACTCCATGGCAAGTCCAGTTTGTTAAATCGTCAATAGGAGCACTCCAAACAACCTGATCTGGACCACAATATTCTGTTTTTAAAGTATCGTGAGATCCGTAAAGATAAACTCTTTTTTTACCTTTGTATTCAAAAACTCTAGGTTCTCCATCTGGTACATGTTCCCATAATGGCATGTAAGGATTTGCGCCTTTAATAAATTCTTTCTTCATAAAAAAATACCCCTGTTATAAAAAATAACTGGGGTATATTATACACTGTTTTTTGTATTATGGCATGTGAATTATTTCACGAGGTTTACTTCCGTTTGCCGGACCTACAATTCCACGCTCTTCCATTTCTTCTACAAGTCGTGCTGCTCGGTTATAACCAATTTTCAGTCTGCGCTGAATGTAACTTGCACTTGCTTTTCCGGCTTGTACTACAATTTCAAGAGCCTGGTCGTAAAGTGGGTCTTCATCATAAGGATTTCCAAATAAATCCAGACCTTCGCCACCACCTTCTTCTTCATCGTCAATAAAAATTTCATCATCAATGTAGTCTGGCTCTCCATATTCTTTAACAGCATTAACTACATCTTCTACTTCCTGGTCGCTTACAAAAGTTCCCTGAATTCTGACTGGGTTTGGATCAACAGCAGAAGCATAAAGCATATCACCACGGCCAAGAAGTTTTTCAGCACCAACACTATCAATAATGATGTTAGAGTCTGTACGGCTGGCAACCATAAATGCAATTCGGCTTGGAATATTTGCTTTAATTAAACCTGTAATTACGTTTACAGAAGGACGCTGAGTTGCAAGGACTAGATGAATACCAACAGCACGGCTCATGGCAGTAAGGCGGGCTACAATGCTTTCCAGTTCTTTACCACTTGTGGCCATTAAGTCTGCAAATTCATCAATAATTACTACAATGTATGGAAGTTTTTCAGTAGCAATTTCTCTTTCTTTAATGCGCTGATTGTAGCTGGAAATGTCGCGAACTCCCATGCTGTCTAAAAGGGCATAACGTCTTTCCATTTCGCACAAACAATACTGTAATGCCTGTAAAGCTTTTTTAGGTTCAGTGATTACAGGTGTTAAAAGATGTGGAATGTTATTGTAAAGTTTAAGTTCTACAACTTTTGGGTCTACAAGAATAAGTTTTACATCTCTGTAAGAACGTTTGAACAAAATTGAAAGAATCAGTGAGTTTACACAAACAGATTTACCAGAACCTGTAGCACCGGCAATAAGCATATGTGGTGTTTTTACAAGGTCAATAAGCTGTGCTTTTCCAAGAATGTCTTTACCAAGAATTACAGGAACTGCCATGTTATCCCATTCTGGAAGTTTCATTTCTATTAATTCACGGAAACCAACAACTGAACGTTTTTTGTTTGGAACTTCAATACCAACAGCCTGTTTTCCAGGAATTGGAGCAACAATACGAACAGAGCTGGCTGCAAGGCTAAGAGCAATATTATCCTGAAGAGCAACAATTTTACTCAGTTTTACGCCAGGAGCTGGTAAAAGTTCGAACATTGTTACTACAGGTCCTTTTTTAATTCCAATAATCTGGGCATCAATATTAAATTCTGAAAGAGTCTGTTTAAGGTTGATAGAAGCCTGTTTTGTTGCATCATCAATTACCCAATACTGGTCGTCTTTATAAGCAGTAAGAAGATCTGTTGGAATGATATAAGGACCTTTTTTACCATATTTATTTGTTTTTGGTGCCTGTGCTGCAACATTATTTACAGGAGCAGAAGGAATTTCTTTTTCAATGTCTTCATCCATCATGCCAAAGGCAGAAGCGGCAGCTGAACCAAAGTTTATGGCAGGAGCAGATTTTTCTATGTCGATTTCTTCTTCATCTTCAACATAGTCATCATCTTCAGCATATTCTTCATCTTCTGTGTCTGTAGTTTCTTCTGTTGTCATATCTACATCATAAAAGTCTGGAGAAATGGTATCTTCATATTCGTCAGTTTCTTCATTATCTTCCTGAACTTCTGAATCTTCTTCAATTTCATCTGTATATTCAGGTGGAAGAACTGCAGGTTTTGGAGGAAGATTTGTCCATTCAAGTTCTTCTTCCTCTTCTTCTGGTTCAGATTCTGACTGAATAAGTGCGGCATATTCTTCTACGGTAATAACAGAAGCTGGATTGTTTGAATATTCATTTTCTGATTCAGCTTGAGTTTCAGCTGGTGTTTCTGGGGTAACAGGTGCTTCATCTTCCTGAACTGTAATTGGAGCTGGAGTAACTCCTGCCAGTGCTTCATCGAATAAAGAAGTTTTTTTAGGTTCTTCTACGGTTTCTTTAACAGGTTCAACAATAACTCTGTTTTTTTCCAGGGCTTCTTCAAAAACATTAACTGGTTTTTCTGGTTCTGCAGGTGTTTCTTCCAAAACAGGTTCTTCAATTTCTTCAGATTCTTGAATTTCTGTTTCCTGAACTTCTGTTACAGGTTCTTCTTCAATTTCTTCATCATCAACTTTATTTAAATTGATAATTTCTGTAGAACCGTCCGGATATTCAATTGTACTGTAAGCAACATCTTCTGCTTCTTCCGAAAGCTGATGAAGTTTTACTTTTTTAGGTGAGTGGAATAATTTCTGATTGATTTTTTCTGCAACAAGACCTGCGGCAATGTATTCAATAACAATAAGAATTGCACCAATTATAATGGAAATGAATACTTCTACTAATTTTGCAGAATCTTTCCCCATTGCAAGAATGGAACGGCAGATTTTTTCTGTAACTACTGCTGTAAAAAATGGAATAATAGCAGTAATAAGACGCATGGTTTTCTGACTGGTCCAGATAGAAGTAAAGCAGGAAAGTCCTGAAACTAAAAGGAACACAGGAATGATTATGCTGGAAAAACCATATGCTCCAAAAATCATATCGCCTATGATAAAGAAAATATTTGAACTTCCAATATTACCAAAATTGTAACCTAAAGGAAGTATGAGTAAACTAAGAGTAAAAAGTGCTGCTATTGCAATAAGAACAATACCAGTTATAAAGCTTGATTTATTAGATGATTTCATATTTTTGATTATCGGATAATAAAAAAAAGATTTTAGTATTTTAGTTGTTTGTTGTGAGAAAAAGAGAGTATAATTACGGAATGAATTTTAATGGTCAATTAAAGTGCCACCACTGTCCTGAATGTAACGGGCAGGCCTGTTCCAATATGCTTCCTGGTTTAGGCGGCGTAATGGATGGTTGTAATTTTCAGGCAAATTATAAGGCATGGAAAGAACTTTACGAAGAAAATGAAAATCAGATTTCACAAATAAGTATTACGCCAGATGTAATTCGTTGTGGTCCTGTTACTGGTGCTCAGGAAAATATTGGTTTTGAAAATGAAAAAGACTTTTATCTTCCATATTTAAGAAACACAAAAGAAGCAGGTTTTGGACTTTGTGTTGGAGACGGAACACCAGATGAAAAATTGCAGTATGGTGTAGAAGCCGTTAGAGATTTAAACACAAAGGCCGCATTTTTCTTAAAACCTTATCCACAAGAAATTTTGCATAAAAGAATTGAATTTGTAAAACCTTATGCTTGTGCAGTCGGAGTTGATATAGATTCCTATAATATTGCAACTATGAGAAATCTGGTTCATCTGGAAAAAAAGACAGCAGAGCAGCTGGAAGATTTACGAAAAAAAGCAGGATTACCTTTTGTAATTAAAGGAGTTTTTACTCCAGCTGATATTCAACTGGTGCGGGAATTAAAACCAGATGTAGTTTATATCAGTAACCATGGTGGCAGAGTTGAAACAAGAAAGGGCAGCACTGCCATGTTTCTTAAAGAAAATGCAAAAGAATTAAAAAAATATTGTAAACAGATTTGGGTAGATGGTGGTTTAAGAACAAAACAAGATTTGCAGACAGCTATTTATTATGGAGCAGATCAGGTGATTCTTGCCCGTCCCTTTATAAAAGCAACTTTTGATGACCAATTTAAAAATGTTACTGACAGTTTATTAAAATAAATTTGTCTTATTATCTTTGTGTGATATAATGAATTATCATTTTGGAGGTAAAGAATGATTTTAGCAATTATTTTGGAAATTCTTATTGGTGCACTTGTAGGTTGGCTTGCAGGTATCTTTATGAAGAGCAAACACGGTTTCTGGATTAACTGTCTTGTTGGTATTGTTGGATCAGTACTTGGTGGATGGATTGCAGGACTCATTGGAATTGGTGGTGGATTAATCGTTTCTCTCATCATTTCTGTTTTGGGAACATGTTTACTCATTTTCCTTCTTCGCCTTATTCTTGGAAAGAAATGGTAATTTAATTAAAAAGTGAT
This sequence comes from Treponema sp., assembly GCA_024402655.1. Classification (GTDB taxonomy): domain Bacteria; phylum Spirochaetota; class Spirochaetia; order Treponematales; family Treponemataceae; genus Treponema_D. The sequence continues at coordinate 26,765 of JAKSTH010000011.1, forward strand.
TATTCAGGCGCAGTCTTTTTTCTAAGGGCTGCGTCTTTTTTTATTTAAATAAAACTATATCTTTGGTATATTAAAAACATGAATAAACATAATATGCAGCTGCTTAAAGAACTGGCAGCAAAAAATGGTCCTTTATGCGTTGGTTTGGACACAGATCCATCATATATTCCAGAAAACATTTTAAAACAGTACGAAACTCCGGCTCAAGCAGTTCTTGCTTATAACAAAGCAATTATTCAGAGAGTTGCAGCCGACAAATCTGCCTGTTGTTTTAAAGTACAGATTGCTTATTACGAAGCAATGGGGCTTGAAGGCATGAAAGTTTTTTCTGAAACTTTAAAAGAAGTTAGAAAAACAGGTCTTATTGCAATTTCAGATATTAAACGCGGTGACATTGGTGCAACCAGCGACGCTTATGCAAAAGCTCATTTTAAGGGTGATTTTGAAACTGATATTATTACAATAAATCCTTACATGGGCTTTGACACTCTTGTTCCATTCACAAAATATTCTAAACCAGAAGATGGTGGAAAAGGTGCATTTGTTCTTTTATGTACTTCAAATCCTGGCATGGTTGATATTGAACATCAGGAATTAAAAGCTGGTGGTCTTTTGCTTGAACATGTAGGAGATGAAATTGCCCGCATTGGTGAACAATTTAAAGAAGATTATCCACAGCAGGAATGTGGCATTTTTGGAGCAGTAGTTGGTGCTACTCAGGAAAAAGATGCCCGTTATCTTCGCGATAAATATCCAGAAACTTTCTTCTTAATTCCTGGTTATGGCGCACAGGGTGGAGCTGCCCGTATTGCAGCTACATTACTTGATCATGCAGGTGGAACTGTTAATTCAAGTCGTGGTATTCTTTGTGCTTGGAAAAAAGATGAAGCAATTGCAGATAAAGTTGCAAATGGAACTGTAACAATGGATGACATTGCAGATGCAGCAGCCAGAGCAAGTCTTTTCTCTAAAGATGATTTATTAAAAGCTAAAGCGAGTTTATAGTGAAAAAATTAAGCAGAACTTTTTTTGTGGTATTATGCAGTTTGTTGTTTTTTGCCTGTTCTTCTTTACCAAAAGATGATGAGCAAATATGGCAATATAATTCAGATAAAACTTTAGGTGTTCTTGTTCAATCAGATGGATTGCACTGTACAAAAAAAGTTTCTGCCAGTTATGACAGTTTTGTTCTTCATGTAGACAAAATAAATCCAAAAACTGAAGAAGAAGATATTTCTACAGTAGACCTGGTATTTAATAGTAATGCACAGGAAATTTTATATCCTTTTACAAAAAAAGGTCAGCTTTATAAAGTTTATCTTTCTTATCAGAATAAAAAGACAGGTAAAATAACAAAAGCCCCTGCAATTCAAGTTACTGCCACTGGTGGTTTAGGAGATTATTCTATTTCTGCCAGTGCAATTTCTAAATCGTATGATTCAAAAAACTGGAAATTAACTTTTTCAAAATTCAATAAACAGCAAAGTGTAAAACCTCAATCAGAACTTGTTACTGGTAGTATCATTTCAAACGGAAAAGAATCTTATTGGTACAATGATTTTAAAATTGAAAAAGATTCTATAAATTTGAAACCATTAATGGGTAAAATAAGAGGAAAAGAATTCTCTCTTATATTGGATTATTTTTTTGAATATGACGGACAGGTTTATACTCAGGAATTTTTTGATAATTCTCTAAAACCTTTTAAAGATACAAATGAAGCAAATGTTATTGGTGATACAGGATTAAAAGTTTTAAATCTTTATACAAAAAGTGGCAAACCAGTTGCATCCCGAGAAGAATATGAAAAAGGTTCTCTTAAAATAGGAAAAGAGACTTATGACCTTAAAGTAAAGGGCAGGGGAAATTCCAGCTGGGGACAAATGCCAAAGCACAGTTATACTTTAAAGCTGGATAAAAAAGCAAAACTTCTTGGAATGGCAGAAGATAAAAGCTGGGTTCTTGTTTCGAATTACGCAGATAAAACTTTAATCAGAAATCAATATATAGAATATCTTGGCAGCAAGGTTTTTAACCGCATGAAGTGGAATCCTCATTTTGAACAAGTAGAACTTTATATAAATGATAAATATGAAGGAACTTATCTGTTTGGTGAAAAAATTAAACTGGCTGATTCAAGAATTAATGTTCCTGAAAATGGATTTGTTATAGAAATTAACCGTAGAGAAGATGAAGCCTTTAATTTCCGAACAACACATGATGTTTCTATCAGTTTAAAAGATCCTGATGAAGTTAGTAAGAAAGAACAGGAACGAATCAGAAAAATTATTCAGGATGCAGAAAATGCTTTGTTCAGTAAAGATTATATGGATCCTAAAAAAGGCTATGCTGCATATTTTGATGTTGACTCTCTGATAGATTGGTATTTAATTAATGAGTATAGCAAGAATGTAGATTCAGCATGGTTTTCATCTATCTATTTTGTATATGACCCAAAAGACGGCAAACTTCATTTTGGTCCTCTTTGGGATTACGACTTAGGTTTTGGAAATATTAATTATAATGATTGTGATAAGACGGAGGGTTATTACATTCAAAAACGAAGTGTATGGTTTTCAAGACTGGTAACAGATCCCGCTTTCTGCCAGAAATTGAAAAAGCGATGGAATGAAAAGAAATCTACAGTTTATAAATCAATTGAAACTGAAATAGATAAACTTTATTCCAATGTAAGAGAATCTGGATATTATAACTTTGAAAAATGGCCAATACTTGGTGAATATGTATGGCCAAATGCAGACGGCTATGAAACAAGAATGTCTGTAGAAAGTGAAATTAAGTATCTTAAAGAATGGTGCTACAAGCGCTATGAATGGTTAGATGCAGAAATCAACAAATATTAAAAGTAAAGTTTTAGGAGTACAAATATGTTTAAAGATTGTCAGGGAATTCCATATCCAGTATATGCAGAAGGAAAAGTTTCTTTTATCAGCAGTGTAAAAGGTGCTGTTCCAGAAAATAGTGTTTTTGAATTAAGAGTAACAGTTCCAGCCGAATCACAGGAACCTGCAGCCGGCCAGTTTTATATGATTCATCCAAAGCGTTCAAATCATCTTTTGGGAAGACCTATTAGTGTTTATAATGCTGAAAAAAAATCTGACGGAAGTGTAGAAGTAACTTTCCTTATCCTTTTAAAAGGGGATGGTACTAAAGAATTATGTGATCTTCATCTTATGGATGATATTAATCTTCTTGGACCTTGTGGAAATCGTTTTCCATGTCCAGTTTCAGATAAAAAAGTACTGATTGTTGGTGGTGGTATTGGTGTCGCACCTGTTGCCGGTTTTGCCAGCACACTTCCAGCCAAATCTTATGATTTTTATGCCTCTTTTAAATCTGGTTCTTACGGATTAGAAAATGTAAAAGCAGATAAACTTATTATTACAACTGATGATGGTTCTGTAGGAGTTCACGGAATGCTTCCTGCAGCTCTTACAGAAGAAGCATTAAAAGCTGGAAACTATGCTGCGGTTTATGCTTGTGGTCCTGCTCCTATGCTGGCATATGTAAAACAGATTTCTGAAAAACTTGGTATTCAGTGCTGGCTTAGTATGGAAAGTCGCATGGCTTGTGGAGTAGGAGTTTGTCTTGGTTGTACAATCGAAACTTCAGAAGGCATGAAACGCTGCTGTAAAGATGGTCCGGTTTTTGACAGTAAGATTTTACCTATGGAAAAACCAGCTGCTTCTGTAGCGGGAGTACCGGTCCAGCCTAGACGGGAACCTTTAGCTGGAGATGCTGATTTAAGTGTAGAAATTGCAGGTGTAAAATTTGCAAACCCAGTAATTGGAAGTTCTGGTACTTTTGGTTTTGGAACAGAATACTCTACAGTTTTTAATGTAAATCGTCTTGGAGGAATTGCATCTAAAGGTTTAACTTTGGAACCTCGCCAGGGAAACAAAGGAACTCGTGTTTGGGAAACTCCTTCTGGTTTAATGAACAGTATTGGTTTACAGAATCCAGGAATCCCTCATTTTATTCAGAATGAACTTCCTTCTATGATGTCTCTTAAACCTGTTGCTATTGCCAATCTTTCCGGTTCCACTATGGAAACTTATGTAGAAGGCGCAAAACTTTTAGAAAAAACTGATGTTCCAATGATTGAATTAAATATCAGTTGTCCAAATGTAAAAGCTGGTGGTGCAGCATGGGGAATGACTTGTACTGCTGCCAGTGAAGTTGTAAAAGCAGTTCGTGCTGTTACAACAAAGCCTTTAATTGTAAAACTTACTCCACAGTCTTTAGAAATCAATAAAGTTGCATTGGCTTGTATAGAAGCAGGTGCAGATGGAATCAGTTTGTGTAATTCTTTTCAGGGAATTGCCATTGATATTGAAAGGGGAGTTCCTGTATTTGAAAATCTTAAAGCTGGTCTTGGTGGTCCTGCAGTTCGTCCAATTGCCGTTCGTTTAATTTATGAACTTGTAGAAGCAATAAACACTCTTCCAGAAGAAAAACGTGTTCCTGTAATTGCAATTGGTGGAATTGAAAAATGGGAAGATGCTGTAGAATTTATTATGGCAGGTGCTTCTGCTTTAGAAATTGGTACAGCAACTTTTGCAAATCCTTACGCAATGATAGAAATAATAGATGGTCTTGCTGCTTACATGAAACGCAAGGGTTATAAAACAATTAATGATTTTAAAGGAATTATTCAGAAATGAAAAAATTCATTTTAGCAATACTTAGTGCTGCACTCCTACTTACAGCTTGTGGCCAAAAAAATAAAAAAGAGGAAGTAAAAGTGGAACCAAAAACTTTTGAACCTGTATTTGGAATGAGTGTAGAAGATTACCAGGCCGTATTAGATAAATCTTTAATGTCCATTGGTAATAATTATCGCCTTAAGAAGTTTATAGAAAAATATAAATCTGAACAGGATGTTTATATTGCAGCTATTGGAGGTTCAGTTACCGAAGGTGCAGGTCCTGCAAATTATACAGACGGATATTTTTATCAGTTTGTAAGAGTTCTTCGAAATGAATTGGGTCGTCCTGGTTCTGCAAAAACTATCTTTAATGATGCTGGTCTTAGTGGTACATCTTCTGCAATTGGCTGGGTTCGTTACCAGTCAGATGTAGTTGATGTAATGGGACATGCTCCAGATTTATTGATTATTGAATTTGCAGTAAATGATTACATGGAACCAACAAAAGTACGTGGTTTTGAAGCAATGATTCGTCGTGCGCTTACAGATAATCCTGATTGTGCTGTTATTGTTTTATACGCAGCTGCAACCTATGGAAATACTCAGACAGACATGAAGCCAGTTGCCAATTACTACAAGGTTCCACAAATTACTATTTTAGATGCCATTAAGCAGCCAATGGAAAAAGGAATGATAAAGAAAGAAGCTTTCTATACAGATATAGTTCATCCTTATAAAGAAGGTCATACACTTATGGTGGACTGTATTATCAATCTGATTAGAAAAGTAGAAGCTGCAGAACCAGATCCTATTTTTGAACTTCCAGCTGCTACAAAACTTTCTCCAGATTTTGTTGGTCTTGTTCGTATTACAGGTGATGATGAAAATGTAAAAATTGATGCTGGTGATTTTAATGAAACAGATGAAAATTGTCAGACAATCAAGAAAACAAAAAAATCTGATTTTCCACAGAACTGGTGTCATAAGTCTGGTACAAATAGTTTTAAAATGGACATAAACTGTAAAAACCTGATTTTCCTTTTTAAGGAAGGAAACGCTGCTTCTAAAGAAGTTTCATATGGCAAAGCTGAAGTTTATATCGATGGTATATTACTGGACACTTACAATGCTGCAAAAGAAGGCGGCTGGAATAATCCTGGTGTAAAAGTAATTATTGACGAAGCAGAAGCAAAAGACCATAAAGTAGAAGTAAAAATGGTCAAAGGTGATGAAGATAAAGAGTTTACTATTGTAGCTATGGGTTACAGTAAATAAATTTTAAAACTTAAATATTTTTATTTTGCATTGAATAAATGCAACCACAATATTGCTGGCGGTAAAGTCCATATTCCTGGCTTAGTTCCAGGCTACGCTTAAATCCACCTTTTTTCTTAAAGTCGGAAGTAAGCCATTTTGGAGATTTACCGTCATTTTTTTTGTCTGCAATTTCCATTCCCAAAGCATTTATTTTTTCAGCATCTTTAAATGGACTGATTGAAAGGGTAGTGCAAAAATAATCAAACTGATTTTCAAAGGCATAATCATAAGTTTTTTTCAGGCGGAATTCATAACAGCGACGGCATCGCTCTCCCTTTTCTCTTTCTTTTGCAAGTTCAGGTTCTTTATCAGTTTTTACTGATTCATAAAATTCTTTTGGATCATAATTTTCTTCTATCACTTTTATTTTGTTTTTAAGAACAGGTGGAAACTTAGTGTAAAAATCTTTTAATTCATTTAAACGGCGCCAGTATTCTTCCTGTGGATAAATGTTAGGATTATAGTATAAAACAGTGATGTCAAAATAATCAGAAAGATATTCCAGCACATAAGAAGAACAAGGTCCGCAGCAGGCATGCATTAAAAGCGAAGGTTTGTCAGATAAAGTACTAATCAGTTTTTCCAGATCTTTCTGATAATTTAATTTTTTTTGTGATAAAGATGAATTGTTTTCCATTTTCATTTTTTCAACTAGTCTGCTGAATTTCTATTGCCTTTTGCCAAAGCTCCATCTACGCAGCTTATAAAAACAAGACCTCCAATTTCATCTCCTTTTGGGACACTAACAATTGCAGTATTTTTTTCAAGCATCAAAGGAATCATTGATTCAATTTTTTGACCACGGGAACCTTTATTTTCAATAATTTTTATTGCTGTAAGCTGATGGTCTTTTACAGTAACCAGGGCTGTAAGCTGCATAAAACTAGTAACAGTTGTATTTTCATAACGGCCGTCGGCTACATTTTCCAACTGGACATTTAAAAAGGGAAGAATTTTTGCTTCGTTATAGTGACGTTTTTTCTGCTGTGTAAAAAAAGTAAATATCATTAATACAATACAAAAGAAAATTGAAATGACTTTTACTAAATCGTTGCCGTTATGTTTCTGATTTTTCATGTTTACAGTTTTGTACAAATATTCTTTTTTTGCAATACAAATCTTTATTGTTAAATTAACCAAAATACATTAAAATTAAATACCGTTATGAAAAACGGTTTCGACAACGATAAATATCTTAAAATTCAATCAGAACACATTAAAGAACGGATTGCCCATTTTGGCGATAAACTCTACCTGGAATTTGGTGGCAAATTATTTGATGATTATCATGCTTCCAGAGTTCTCCCAGGATTTCAGCCAGACAGTAAATTGAAAATGCTTATGCAGCTTGCTGATGTTGCAGAAATTGTAATTGTAATCAGTGCTGTAGATATAGAAAAAAATAAAGTTCGCGGTGACTTAGGCATTACTTATGATAAAGATGTACTTCGTCTTAGAGATGAATTTCAGAATCGCGGATTAATGGTTGGTAGTGTTTGTATCACTCATTATACAGGTCAGGAAGCAGCAAAATCTTTCCGCAACAAACTTAAAAAAATGGGAATCAAAGCATACTATCACTATGTAATTCCAGGATATCCTTCAAATGTATCTTTAATTGCCAGTGACGAAGGTTTTGGTAAAAACGATTATATTGAAACAACTCGTCCATTGGTTGTAATTACAGCACCAGGCCCAGGATCAGGAAAAATGGCAACTTGTTTAAGTCAGCTTTATCACGAAAATAAACGTGGTGTAAAAGCTGGATACGCAAAGTTCGAAACATTCCCAATCTGGAATCTTCCACTCAAACATCCAGTAAATCTTGCCTATGAAGCAGCCACAGCCGATCTTGCAGATGTAAACATGATTGACCCATGGCACTTAGAAGCATATGGAAAAACAACAGTAAACTACAACCGCGATATTGAAATTTTCCCAGTTTTGGATGCAATTTTCAAAGGAATTTACGGTGAAAATCCATACAAATCACCTACAGATATGGGTGTAAATATGGCCGGTCTTTGTATTTACGATGATGAAGCCTGTCGTGAAGCAAGTCGTCAGGAAATAATTCGCCGTTATTACGCAACACTTAATAGTTTTGTAGAAGGAAATGCATCAGAAGACGAAATTAAAACAATTGAACTTATAATGCAGCAGGAAAACATTACAACAGATTATCGCAAAGTAACTGTTGCCGCAAAAGAAAGAGCTGCAAAAGATAAAACAATTTGTGCTGCTATTGAACTTCCAGACGGAACAATAATTACTTCACAGACATCAGATCTTTTAGGTACAAGTGCAGCTCTTATTTTGAATGCTACAAAACATCTTGCAGGCATAGATCACAAAGTAAAACTTATTCCAAAAGAAATGATTGAACCAATTCAGAAAATGAAAGTAACTTATCTTGCAGGAAACAATCCTCGCCTTCATACAGACGAAGTTCTTGTAGCATTGGCAATGCTTTCTAAAACCGATGAAAACTGTAAACTTGCTATAGAACAGCTTCCAAAATTAAATGGCTGTCAGGTTCATACAACAGTAATGCTTAGCGAAGTAGACCGTAAAATCTTTAAAAAGCTGGGTGTAATGCTTACTTGTGAACCAGTCAGCAAAAAACAAAAACCATTAATTGGATAAAAGAGGCTTATGCAGGAAAGTAAAAGAAAAGAAATAATCAGAGTTATTTGTTTTACATTGTTTTCAATTTCAGCAGGATTAATTGAAATTGGATCCTTCTCTTTGCTGGAATTGTTTACAAAACTTCCCTACTGGCCTTGCTACTTAATTGCCCTTATTCTTTCAGTATTATGGAATTTCACCTTAAACAGAAACATTACTTTTAAGGCTGCCAATAACATTCCAATTGCAATGCTAAAGGTAGGGCTTTTTTATTTAATTTTCACACCAGTTTCAACAATACTTGGAAATTATCTTGCCGAAACTCTTGGTTGGAATGATTTCCTTGTCACTTTATTGAACATGGCTGCTAACTTTGTTTTGGAATATCTTTATGACCGTTTCTATGTTTTTAGAGACTCTCTAGATACAAGAACAAAAAAGGCAGAAACTGTTCAGCAGTAAATTTTTATGTCATTAAATAGTTCCCAGCTTATTTCTCTGGCAGATAAATACGAAATTCCTTCTTTTTGCGATGCAGATCCAAGTCAGTTTTTGCGCTGGTATCCTGTAAGTCAAACTGCAGATGTAGAATGCTGTTCTTTTATTGCTGCAATGCTGGCATTTGGAAATCGCAAGCAGTTTATTCCAAAAATCCAGTCAATTATGGAAATGGCAGATAAAACCAGTGGCTCTATTACAAAATGGCTCCTTGCCGGCAGTCCCAATTTTCCTTGTGGCGAAAAAAAGTTCTATCGTTTTTATTCCTACGACGATATGCGCTGTCTTTTTAGTGAACTGGCAGAAATTTTAAAAGAGGCAGGAAGCCTTGGAGAATCTCTTAAGGGGAAAGCCTTCCCCTGTCTCCAGCCTGGTGCCCAGTCTTCCGCCACCCCTTCCAGCGGGGACACCCCGCAACGCCCCAATCTGGCTCAAATACTTTCAGACTCATTTCCAAAGTCTGCAATTGTTCCAAAAGGAAAAACTTCGGCTAATAAACGCATTCACATGTTTTTAAGATGGATGGTTCGCCAGAATTCCCCAGTAGATTTAGGTTTATGGAACTGGTATCCCAAATCAGAATTACTTATTCCATTGGATATTCATGTTATGCAGGAAGGAATTAAACTGGGACTGCTTCCCGAAAATGCTACCGCTACTAAAAAAACAGCCATCATGCTTACTCAACAAATGAATAAAGTATTCCCAGGAGACCCTGCCAGAGCCGATTTTGCTCTTTTTGGACTGGGAGTTGATGAAAATTAAGAATTAAAAATGAAAAATTATGGTGTGGACATCCTCTGTCATTTCGACCGGAGCGAAGCGGAGTGGAGAAATCTCCGTATAGAGACCTCTTAACTTCGCTGGAGTTTCAACCACACTGTTTGCATTTCCCCGTAAAATTCACTATATTACTCATTAAGAAACCGATACCCAGTTTGGGATTGGATTTCTAATCAAAACGACCAGGATTTTATGGTCTTTTTGGTTTAAAAAATCACTTCTTAAGACTTGATCCGGGAGGACAGGTACTATGATCTTAACCATCGACGTGGGAAATACTTCCACGACCTGTGGTCTTTTTGATGGGGACAAAATTGTTTTACAATTCCGTCGAGAGACCAACATCCATTCCAGTTCAGATGAAATCGGAATCTTTTTCAGAACGGTTCTGAAAGAAAACGGTTACGACTGGAAAGAAATTACAAGGGTTGGTGTGTGTAGCGTAGTTCCATCTGTGAATTATTCTCTATCCAGTGCTTGTACAAAGTATTTAAATCAGGATCCGCTGTTTATTCAGGCCGGAATTAAAACTGGTTTAAAACTTAAGTATTCAAACCCAAAAGAAATTGGTGCAGACTTAATTGCTGCCGCTATGGGTGCCGTTCATCTTTTCCCAAACAAAGATTTAATTATTGCTGACTTGGGAACTGCCACAACATTAGAACTGGTTTCTAAAGACACAGAATTCCTTGGAGGTTCTATTCTTCCAGGTTTAAAAATTTCTATGGATGCTTTAGCAACTGGAACTGCAAAATTACCAATGGTAGAAATTAAAAAGCCAGAAGGTCTTCTTGGTGCATCAACTACAGAAGCAATTCAAGTAGGTCTTTATTATGGAAATGCAGGTGCAATTAAAGAAATCTGTTACATTTATCAGAAAAATGTATTCCATGGCCAAAAACCATTAATCATTGCAACTGGCGGTTTTGCAAAAATCTTTGCCGACTACTCACTTTTTGATCAGATTGTACCAGAATTGGTATTAACTGGTGTTAAGTGTGCCATCGACATGAACTAATACTTGTCATA
>JAKSTH010000110.1 GCA_024402655.1 Treponema sp.
AGTGAAGACGCTCGCCGAACCATAAATTCGGTGACGCCTCTAATATGCCAAGAACGGTTCGGCAGCATTACGCCGGAGTATAAATTACTGCCAGGATTTTTGCTTTTTCACTGCCATGGCTGTGGAGGTGATGTGCTACGATTGATTCATAGTAAATTGAATCACCTGCTTTTAATTCATACTTATCTTTTCCATAAAGAATTTCGATTTCACCTTCCAAAACATAGATGAATTCTTCACCTTCGTGTGTAGAAAGTTTTACTTCTTCTTCAGATTTAGGGAAAATATCAATTACAAATGGATCCATGTGGCGGCCTGCTTTGTTATGAGCCAATGTATAGAAATCCAAGTCTGAATTTACTGCATTTCCACGACCACTGAATCTTGTAACTTCTGTTTTGTCCTGAGCACGAGTTACAACTGGACCAAGATTTTCATCATCGTCCATGAATGTACCAAGTCTAACACTTAATACGCGAGCAATTTTAATAAGAGGAGTTAGGCTTGGAACTAGTGAACCATTTTCAATACTTTCAATAAGTTCAACACTTAAATTAGTTCTTTCAGAAACATCTTCTACAGATAATTTTCTTGTTTCACGAATTAATTTTACTTTTGCTCCAATCTTGTTCTTTTCACTCATTTTTATACCTCTTATTATTTTATTTCATAATCTCTATTAAATGCAGCTTCAATTGTTGCAATATTAATAGGATTAAATTTCTTGTTTCTTGCAGAAATTGCTTCATCCAAAGCAAATTCAAATGGTTTTACACCACTAATCATTCCAGGAATAACTTTTGCAAGACATCCCAAAACAACCATGTTTGCACCACGAGCATTGTTTGTTGCAGCTGCAATTTCATTTGCAGGCAAAGCCAATGTTCTAATATCTTTTCTTGAAGGTTCAATATCAATTAAAGATGAATTGTAAATCAACAAACCGTTTGGTTTAAGCTGCTTTTCAAATTTAGTCATTGAAGGTTTATTCAAAGCAACAACTACATCTGGTTTTTCAATTACAGGAGAAGCAACTTCTTCATCAGAAACGATTACAGAACAGTTTGCAGTTCCTCCACGCATTTCAGCACCATAAGATGGAATGTGAGATACATATTTATCTTCACTCATACCAGCCAAAGTAAGGATTTTACCAGCAAGGATTACACCCTGACCACCAAATCCGGCAAAAATAATTTCAGTTGTCATTTCAAGTTTCTCCTTATTTTGCAGTTGATACTACACCAGCTTTTGGACATGCAGCTTCTGGAGCATTGCCAGCAGGAACATCACGGAAACAACCAAGTGGATAATATGGTTCCATTTCATTTTTTACCCAGTCAGCAGCAACTGTAGCACTTACACCCCAGTTTGTTGGACACATAGAAAGAATTTCAACAAAAGAATAACCTTTTCCTTCTTTCTGATATGTTAATGCTTTTTTAATAGCAGCCTTTGTCTGATTAATATGTTTAACGTCATAAACTGCACAACGTTCAATATATTTAGGTTCAACCAAAGTATTAAGCAATTCACAAGCACGGATTGGATAACCAACATCTTCCGCCTTACGACCATATGGAGTTGTTTTTGTAACCTGTCCTACCAATGAAGTTGGAGCCATCTGTCCACCAGTCATACCGTAAATAGCATTGTTTACGAAAATAACAGTGATATTTTCACCGCGGTTAGCTGCATGAATTGTTTCACCAGTACCAATTGCAAGAAGGTCACCATCACCCTGATAAGAAATAACAATCTTATCTTTGTGAACTCGTTTCATACCTGTTGCTACAGCTGGCGCACGACCATGAGCTGCTTCACAAGCATCAACATTGATATAGTTATATGCATAAACTGCACAACCAACAGGAGCAACTAAAAGAACATCCTGCTGAATATTTAATTCATCAATAACCTGACAGATTAATTTATGGATAATTCCATGTCCACAACCACCACAATAGTGTGTTGTTACATCATTCATTGATTTTGGGAATTCATATTTCTTAGACATACTGCTTTACCTTCTCAATAATTGTGTCTACAGATGGAATAATTCCACCTGGTTCACCATAGAATTCAACATCACTAACTTTGTGACCAGAATACAATTTAACATCCTGAACCATCTGGCCCATAGACATTTCTACAGTAAGAATTTTCTTTGCATTTTTACATGCAGCTTCAAGCTCTTTCTGTGGGAATGGCCATAAAGTGATTGGACGGAACAAACCAGCTTTAATACCCTGGTCTCTCATAAGTTTGATTGCTTTTTTACAAACACGAGCAGCAGTACCATATGCAGTTAAAACAACATCTGCATCATCACACATAAAGCTTTCAGACATTGTTTCGTTATCCTGAATTTTCTGATAGTTTGCAAAAAGTGCTTTATTGTGAGCATTAAGTTCACCATCAATACCTGAAAGTTTTAATGAATATACTTTATTCTGTTTTCTATCAGCTGTTTTACCAGTACAAGCCCATGGTTTTGCAGGAAGTTCTTTTACAGCCTCTGGCAATACACAAGGTTCAGACATCTGACCAAGATAACCATCACCAAGAATCATACACATAACACGGTATTTATCAGCAATTTCAAAAGCTTTTACAGTATAGTCTGCCATTTCCTGAACAGTACCAGGTGCAATTACAACAACATGATAGTCACCGTTTCCACCACCACGAGTAGCCTGGAAATAGTCCCCCTGGGCACCAGAAATGTTACCAAGACCAGGTCCTCCACGCATCATGTTTACTACAACTGCTGGCAACTGTGCACCAGAAATGTAAGAAATACCTTCCTGTTTCAAAGAGATTCCAGGAGATGATGATGATGTCATACAACGAGCACCAGAAGCGCTGGCCCCCATAACCATATTAATAGCAGCAATTTCAGATTCAGCCTGAAGAAATGTACCACCAACTTCAGGAAGTCTTTTTGCCATATATGCAGGAATTTCATTCTGTGGAGTAATTGGATATGCAAAGTAGAATCGGCATCCGGCTCTTACAGCAGCTTCTCCAATTGCTTCATTACCTTTCATTAAAACTTTTTCAGCCATTACTAATCCTCAACTTCAATTTCAATAACACAATCAGGACACATAGTTGCACAAAATGAACAGCCAATACATGCACTCTGATCATTACAAACAGGGTAACTTACACCCTGACCATTAGTCTCTTTAGACATTTCAAGAATGTTTTTTGGACAAACACGGATACATAATCCGCAGCCTTTACATCTTTCTACATTGATTAAAGGTTTTCCTTTAGCCATCTTATACCTCTATAATTATAATATAAATGAAATTTATGAGATTGACAATACAGTTTGAGTAAATATTTTTAATATTATTAAAGTTTTTTATTATTTTTTAAAGTAAAAAACCGGCTCCTAAGAACCGGTATTATTTCTATTTATTTATTTTTGCTTTGGCCTTAAATGTATATTCATCGGAAACGCTTTGTTCATAAACAAAAGTTTTTATGTCTTTTATCTGATTAAGCTCTCCAAGTTTTATATAGCAAATTTCCAGATTATCTTTTGTAAAACGGAAATTAAAAAATTCTTTGTTTGGATTTTCATAACTTTCACTTAAATTACAAACAGGAACAAGTTCATTATTCCTTAGTGTATAAAACCAGATATAATTAGTTTTTGACACAGGATTTTTTGCTCTTACAATGTAATAAGGAACAGGTTGTTCAAGATCTGCAGCAAATCCAAGTTCATACTCGTATACATAATTTATATCGTACTTAAGTGGTGTTTTTAATTTAAGAGGTACTTTCCACCCTTCATCTTCACTAATCAAAACAAAGCTGAAATTTCCATTATCGTTTGTAGCATTAATCTCTTCATTTTTGCCATCATGATTAAAATCTCCAAATGCAGAGTTTAATACAATTATATTTTTTAAATAATTATCATCCAGCTTTTGTTTATAGCTGTCTTTTAATACACTATCAAAGTTTTTATATTCACCAGTAATTTTTTTCCAGTAAGCCATATAATCAAGCTGATATTTTGTATTTTCAGCATCAAGACCTGCTGCAATCATTTTTCCAGTTTGATTTTTTTCTGGTAACCCCAAGTTTATATTGTTAACCAAAGAAAAATACTGAAGTCTATTTCTTCCATTTTTATCTACTGCATAAAAAGAAGGCTGATCTGAAAAACATGCACCACCATGAACATTTTCATATTCCACGTCATCAATTTTAATAGTCCAGGCATCAATTACTGTAATATTCTTGATTTTTTCTTTATTTTCAAAAACCGTTTTTACAGATTTTCCATCAATTACTTCCCAGCTTCCCTTTTTATCTTTTAAATTACATCTTAAATCATCTACCCATTCAATTGTCACATTGTCTTCTGTTACAAAACTTCCATCATGAAAAAAGCTGATATATTTTGTTTCATCATTTTTATTATACCAGACTGCAGATTCCAAAAGACCTTTTAAAGATTCTTTTCTCCAGTTTTCTGGAAGAGTTTTCAATTCATTTTGAGAATGAGAAAGATAACCACCAAATACATAGCCATATTCAGCCCCAGCTTCTTTTTGTAAGTAAACTGGAATTAAAACCTTTACCCAATATGATTCAATATTATTTACTGTATCTTTATTCATTAATTTTACAGGACGAACACTCATATTTAATGGCAGTGTACAAATTGATTTTGATTTTGCATCTGCTTCTACCCTTACATTTGTGCCTGTTACTGAACTTACATACAAAACATGAAGCAAATGAGTATTTTCCTGCTGAAAGAATTCTGCATTTACTCTGTCATCGCATTTTTTATAATATGAAATTGAATCGCCTGCATCTTTAAATTGACTTTTAACTTTATTGTAAGCATCAGACATAGAATCCCATAATCCTGCCGAAGCGTTTAATGTAATTGCACTAAAAATTACTAAAAATAAAAAAGTTTTTTTCATTCTATACTCCTTAAGTAAAAATGATTTTTAATTTAACAGTTAAACCATTGTGCTGCAGTCTGGTCTGCCATCTGCAATAAAATTACCAATGGATTTTGTAAAAACAATGAATAATTATATGATTCACTTTCAGATAAATCGCTAAAGCCCATGTGACGGCTTATTGCTTCTAATACATTTCTGTTTTTTATAAAAGAAGGCATAACTTCTACAAGCTGCAAAACAGATTCATTTCCATGTCCTAAATTTCTGTTTTCAGCTTTAGTTTTATAAAATGGCTGTTTAATCCAGTTACCAGTTATGTCTTTTGTGTTTCTATATTCAACACCGTAAAAGTTTGTCTTACAAAAATCGTGACTTAAAGCAGAAACAAAAACATCTTCTGCAGTAACTGTATAATTGTTTTTTCCAGGACAGTCTTGAAAATTTTCAATAAAAGGTTTTGCAAAAACTAAAGCCTGTTTAATAACCATTAAACTGTGGGCAGCAAGACCACCTTTATAATTTGCATGAAATTTTGATGAAGCTGGAGCTGTCCAAAAATCAGTTTCATCCAATTTATCCAGCAAGGCTGCACATTCAGATTTATCTTTTATAATCTGATTTGCCATTTCTGTAATACAAGGTTTAATTGCTTCAATTACAACATTTCCATCTGGAGTAAAAGGTGCATACTGATTATATATTTCAAGAAGTCCGTCTATCTGTGTTCTAAAATTGTTTAATTCTAAATCGTTCATATTTAATTCCTTTTTTGGTAGTATAAATTGATTTAAAACAAATTGCATTATAAAATCCATTTTATGAAGCGAAAAGTTACGTTTTTTCTTGTTTTTTTATTATCAGTCAATTTATTTTCTCAAGTAAAAAATGATTTATTTATTAATCGCAATTCATCTGTAAAAGATTATTTTATTGCATCAGGAGAAATGCTTTTCTTTAATCTTCTTGTTTATGATGGAGTTAATCTTTTTTCTACAAATCCTCCAAAAACAAGCTTTGAAATTTTTAAAAAGAATTTTACTATTCCATGGATATTCGATTTTTCAAGTTTTCAAAGAAACCAGCTTTATCATCCTTATTTTGGAAGCCTTTATTTTATAAGCGGACGCTCCAACAATCTGAATTTTCTTGAATCTACACTTTTAACTTTTACAGGATCTTTTATATGGGAAACTTACCTGGAAGGTCCAACTGTTTCTAAAAACGATTTAATTACCACAACAATTTCTGGTGCCATAACAGGTGAAGTTCTGCACAGATTAAGTTATTCTGCATACAATTCTGCTCCGTTTGTCAGCTGGATTTTAAGCCCTGTAGATGCAATGAATGAACTTTTGCGGGGAAAAAGAGCCAGTACTGAGTCTGGAACCATTTATTCTCAAAGTTATTCGGCTTTGGCAGGTTTTACAGCTTACAATTCCAGTACAGATAATTTTATTTTACCACAAGCTGGCGCTGCAATTAATGTAATTTATGGAAATCCCTTTGGACACACAACAAAAGAATTTTATGATCAGTTTCAGTTAGATTTATATTATTCCGGTTGGAAAAACAATAATTTTCTTAAATTATATATTGACGGGCTTTTATATTCTCATACAATTTTTCCAGCAGAAAATGTTCCTTCAACTTTGGGCCTTACTTTAGATTATGATGTTATTTATTCTAACTATGAAACACTTTCTAACGGCTCCGTAGGAATCTGTCTAAAACAAAATTTTAATGATTCCTTCTGGTATTCTCTTCAGGCTGATTATATATATCTTTCAACAAGCGACCTTTTTTACATTATAAATAATGAGCCTTTACATTATTCCCTTCCAGCATCACAGGCCCTCTATACTTATAAATATGGCCCTGAATTTAAGCTTTCCTTAGGTTATAGCAATGAAAAATTTGGAAATATAAATTTATCATCCACAGCCCAATATGCATTTACATATTCTAACAGTACAAAAGACAAAAATCTGGAATCAAATGTATTTTTATTTACCCTAGATACATCTTATGAACATGCTGTTTATAAAGATTTTTACCTTGGATTGCGACATAATTTTATACTGAAAAAAGAAATAAATAATCCTCTTGTTTTAGATTTGCAGACAATTAATAAGACTGATTTATATATTAAATATTACATTAATTAATTCATTACTATTATAGTATTATACAATTTTTCTACTTGCCCCAAACCTAAATATCGTGTACATTTCTTTTAATAACAGAATTACTGTTGGAATTATCTTATTTGTAATGGAGAACGTCGATGTCAGAAAAAGGCACCAATCAGTATTACATTACCA
>JAKSTH010000111.1 GCA_024402655.1 Treponema sp.
CCTGCTGATCGACATCGCGAAGTACTTTCTGAATAGCACGGTTGTCCAGCATAACGATATCTTCGAATACGAACATACGTTTTTTGATTTCTTCTGCCAAATCTGGATCGTCTTCTTCCAAAGATTCGATAATTGACTTTTCAGAAGAACGGTCAACAAGGTTCAAGATTTCAACGATAGCTTCAACACCACCGGCAGCAGTATAGTCTTCTGAAGACAATGTAGAAAGTTTCTTTTCCAAAACGCGTTCAACTTCACGCAATACATCTGGTGAAGTACGGTCCATTGTTGCAAGTCGTTTTGAAACTTCGGCCTGCATTTCTTCTGGAAGGTTCTGCAAAATAACAGCAGCTTTACCTGGTTCCAGATAAGCAAGAATCAAGGCAATTGTCTGTGGATATTCCTGCTGAATAAAGTTTAACAAGTGTGCTGGGTCTGTACGACGAATAAAGTCGAATGGACGAACCTGCAAACTTGAAGTAAGTCTGTTAATAATATCAATAGCTTTCTGTGAACCAAGAGATTTTTCAAGAAGTTCACGAGCATAATCAATACCACCAGTAGTAATAAAGTTCTGAGCATTCATCAATTCCTGGAATTCTTCCAGAACTGCATCTTTAAACTCAGGATTTACTTTTTCCTGGCGGGCAATTTCGAATGTTAAAGTTTCAACTTCATCTTCACGCAAATGTTTCATAATTTCTGCAGAAACATCTGGTCCAAGAGAAATAAGGAAGATTGCAGCTTTCTGTCTTCCTGTTAAACTTTTATAATCTTTTCCTGACTTTTTAGAAGAGCCAGAACCTGCAGGTTTAAGCTGACCAGGTTTTGGAACAGGTTTAGGATTACTTGAGGTTTTTGGTGAGTCTACAACATCATCTGCCATCTTCTATTCCTCCATCAACCAAGTACGTATGAGCATTGCAACATCTTCAGGATGCTCTTTTGCCATAGAAATTGCATTTTCCTGAAGTTCCATTCGTCTTGTTTCTTCAACAGACATTGTAACTTCCATACCATCTTCTTTTGCATCCCAAAGTGCTCTTTCTCGAGCTGCCTGCTGTTCTGCAAGAAGACGAGCTTCTCTTTCTCTACGTCTGCGTTCAAGTTCTTTACTAATAATTCTGAATAAGATAAATCCAACAAGAACAATAACAATTGAAACTAAAACAAGAATAATTGTTGTAGTTCGTTTCTGTCTTGCAAAATATTCTGTATCTTCATCATGGAATTCTTTTGTATGATCAATACCGATATTAGTTACACTTACCAAGTCACCACGGTTTCTGTCGTAACCAATAATACCTTTAATCATCTGTTCTGTAGCAGCAAGCTTTTCTGGAGGAACTGGTGTATATTCACGAACACGCCAGCCTTCATCATCAAGCACATATTTTCCATCTACTTTTTTAAGAATCCAAGTACCATCTACGTCAACACCGACAGATACTGCATCAATTTTTGGAGCAACAACTTCTGAAGTCTGCTTTGTATTTACAAGATGATTTTCTGTTGTACCAGTTTCTGTAGAATGACCAAGAACATTTGAAACATCAGAATATACAGGAGGATTCTGCCCTTCAATTCCGGCTGGACCTTCTGGAGTATAACCAGTAGTTTCATATTCTCTAGTAACAGTCTGAGAAGAAACTGTAATATAATCTACGATATCAGAGTCATCATAAGGAGTGTCAGGATTGTCTTCTTTACGAACAATTGGTGAATATTCTGTAGATTCACTTGAACGTTTAGACTGATCCATTTTAATTGTTACACCAAGTTCATTAACTCTGTCTGGATATGGAGCTTTAAGAGCTTTTGTAATTTTTGCTTTGTATTCACTTTCAAGTTTTACAATAAGACGCTGCTGTTTTGCTGTAACATCTACTGCATCACTGTCTGCCATACTTTCAAAATCATTAATACAGTTACCAGAATCATCTGTAATTACCAGATTTTCTGTATTCAAACCTTCTACACAGGCAAGAATTGCATTATGAATTGAGTGAATTTTTTTAGTATCTTTAAGAATGAAACTGTTAGACTGAGGAGTAAGAATTACAGAACATTTTACAGGTGTCTGATCTTCTGCAAAAATTGTTGGTTCTGGAATTGTAAGAATAACTGAAACATCACGAATGCCATCATAAGCACGAATAAAGTTTTCCAGTTCTCTTTTTTTATTCAAAAGCAATTTCTGATTCTGATCTTCATCTGTGGTAGACCATGAACGGTCGAAATAATTAGCCCAAATATCAATATTTGATGGAATTAAACCGTCAGCATTCAACATTGCTGAAACTTTGGTTTTAGTTGCCTGATCTGCAACATAGATATAACCGTCAGAAGTAGTTGCATCAATACCTTCTGCATTAATACGGTCTAACATTCTGCTGAGATTAGTAGAGTCTGTAACAGGAGCTGAAAAAACGCGAACCTGACTAGGTTTTGATGAAACGCGTGCAGTGGCAATAATAACAACTATTACAACAGCAACTGTAGCAAATAATATGACTTTCTGAATAGGTTTCCACTTAGCCCAAGTCTCCTTGAACTTTTCGGTTACCTTTTTTAGCCATTCGTTCATTAGTTCCCCTCCCGTGAACGAATTTAAAGAAATTTATACTAAATTTTATTAAATTATATCATAGGAAGGAAAATTTGACAAGAATTATTAATTATGAATGAAATTATCTTGTAGTTGTAATTTCGTTCCAGTCTGTAATCAAGCGGTCAATTACTGTTTGAGCAAGATTAAGACTCATACGAGCTTTTGACATAGCAATAGTTACATCATGAATATCTACTTCATCAGGATTTGTCATAATTTTTTCTGATAATCCGTCTACTTCCAGCTGTTGATTATTAACAGTTTCCATAGCATCAAGAAGATAATCCTGAAAAGATTTTGTTCCTTCTTTTTCTGTTGTATGAAGAAGGCCTGTTTTGTCTTTTGTATTTGTTAAAGAAGTAACAGCGCCAGTTCCGTAATGAGCTTCATTAACTCTGGCCATCTGTAATGTTCCAAATTCTGGTATTTTCATATTTCCACCCTGCTTAAAATTTTACAACGGTATTATAAGAGTGTCAACTCTCATAAATTCTGTTATTTGCCTATTTCGAGGGCAGCATTAAACATATCTTTTGCACCATCAATTACAGCAGCATTTGCTTCGTAAGCTCTGGAAGCAGAAATAAGATTTACCATTTCATCTACAATATTAACATTTGGATATTCAACATAACCTTTATGTGGACCGCTCTGAATAGCATCTGGGTGAGTTGGGTCATATACAAATCTTCCTTCAGATGTGTCTTTTTTGATTTCAAGAACTTTTACACCTTTTCCAGGACCATTATCCATAGCTTCTGATGTAAAAGGAAAGTTCCACTGTGGATTTGCATCTGAAACTGCACCAAAAACTATAGTTGATTTTTTATATGCACCGCCTTCCTGAGTTCTGGTTGTGTTGGCATTGGCAATATTATTTGAAATTACATCTGTTCTAAGTCTTTCTGCACTTAAACCTGTTGCAGCAACATTAATACTTGAAAAAAGTCCCATACTTATCTCCTACTATTTCTTCATGGCGATATTAACCTGATCGAACTCAAAACCTGCAAGCTGAGTAAGAAGGTTATACTGCATTCTAATCTGGAGAACGTTGTTTGCTTCTGTTTCTGCATCAACATTGTTACCATTAGCTTTAGCTGTACTTGTGTAATCTGTTACACGACGTGGCTGTACTTCACGATAATCTAATGGCTGATTAATCTGAATATGTTTTTCGTTAGTTGTAGTAAGTTTAAATGCGTTTTTAGAATTTGCTTCTGATTCAAAAGCTTTTTTCAATTCACTTTCAAAAGTAACAACCTGGCGTTTATAGTTTGGAACTTCGCTCATTGCAATATTGTTGGCACCAACCTGGTAACGCAATGAAGTTACATCCATTTCACGCTGTAATAAATCAATAGAACGTGTGAAACTATTCATATCCATTCTCCTAAATTAAAAAAGTTTACATCTAATTTGATTGTCGGAGAATGAAAAAAATAGTTTAGAAAAAAAACAAAGGATCTGAAAAACTACAAAATATAGCGGCTTAAATCCTGGCTTTGAACAATGTCGCCTAATTTTGAATCTACATAAGCAGCATCAATTTTTACAGTTTCACCTTTGTGTTCATCTGCTTCAAAGTTCAAATCAGAAAGGACTTTTTCCATAATTGTATGAAGGCGTCTTGCACCAATATTTTCTGCACTTGCATTTACATCTTCTGCAATCACACTCATACGCTCAATTGCTTCTTCTGTTATATCCAGAGTAACGCCTTCAGTTTCAAGTAAAGAAGAGTACTGTTTTATAAGACTGTTTTTTGGTTCAAGAAGAATGCGTTTAAAATCGTCCTTATGAAGAGATTCAAGTTCTACACGCAAAGGAAAACGGCCCTGAAGTTCAGGAATTAAATCACTAGGAGCAGAAACACTAAAAGCACCGGCTGCAATAAAAAGAATGTGAGTTGTATCTACAACACCAAACTTAGTATTAACATTACTTCCTTCTACAATTGGAAGAATATCACGCTGTACACCTTCACGGCTTACATCCTGACCATGACTGCTGCCTTTTACAGCAATTTTATCAATTTCATCAATAAAGATAATTCCACTTTCTTCAACACGAGTTTTTGCAATATCTGCAACTTTATCGTGATCAATCATGCCGTCAAGAACTTCTTCTGAAAGGATTTTTCTTGCTTCTTTTATAGTTACAGAACGTTTTTTAGACTTTCCGCCACCATTCATCATATTAATAATGCCTTGCATGCTGTTCTGAAGGTCATCAATACTTCCACCGGCAATAATTTCCATATTTGGACCGCTTTGAGTTCTATGAACAACCATTTCTACTTCACGGTCTTCAAGTTTTCCTTCTCTAAGCATCTGGCGGAATTTTTCTCTTGTATGATTATCAACAGCTTCTTCGTCATTAGCCTGTTGTTCTGCGGCAGCCTGATTTGCAGCATTAATTTTATTCAAATCAAAAACAACTTCAGTGTCGCTGGTCTGTGTTAAAAAGCCAGCTGGAGCAGATGTTTTCTTTTCTTTTTTAGAACCTGAACCAGGAAGCAAAAGATCAAGAAGTCTTTCTTCTACAATTGATGTAGATTTTTCTCTAAGTTCATCTTCCATTTCAGCTTTAACATCATTATAACCAACAGCCATTAAGTCACGAATCATACTTTCTACATCACGACCAACATAACCAACTTCTGTATATTTTGTGGCTTCAACTTTTAAGAAAGGAGCACCGCAAAGTTTAGCAAGACGGCGGGCAATTTCAGTTTTACCACAACCTGTTGGACCAATCATCAAAATATTTTTTGGAGAAACTTCATCACGAATATCTTCTGAAAGTTTTAAACGGCGGAATCTGTTTCTTAAAGCAACAGCAACAGCTTTTTTTGCCTTTTCCTGACCAATAATGTAAGTATTAAGACTTTCAACAATCTGTTTTGGTGTGAGTTCTGTATTTTTATTCATATTTATATCCTATTCTAAAGTTTCAATTGTAAGATTCTGATTTGTGTAAATACAAATGCTTCCGGCAATCTTTAATGAACGTTCTGCAATTTCACGTGCACTTAAATCTGAACTGTCTAAATAAGCAAGGGCAGCGGAATATGCGTAATTACCGCCAGATCCAATTGCAATTGCATCATTTTCTGGTTCAATTACATTTCCATCACCACTAATCAATAAGATTTTTGATTTATCTGCTACAAGAATCATAGCTTCAAGTTTCTGAAGACTTCTGTCTGTACGCCATGCTTTTGCAAGTTCTACAGCAGAGCGCATAATATCACCATTAAATTCTTTTACCTTACTTTCAAAACGATCTAAAAGTGTAAAAGCATCTGCAACACTACCTGCAAAACCTGTAATAATTTTTCCATCATAAATTTTTCTAACTTTGCGGGAATTTCCCTTACATACAGTTTCGCCTAAAGTACACTGTCCGTCACCTGCCATTGCAACCTGACCGTTTCTTCTAACTGCAAGAATAGTTGTACTGCGGATTTTTACATTTGCCATATTATGCTCCCAAGTCTATAATTTCAAAAAAAAAGATAGTTAAAATATAATAAGAGAAACAGTCTTCGGCAACAGAAAATAAATTTTATTTTTCCCCATGAGGATGAGCTTTATTATAAATTTCTATCAGTTTTTCAGTAGTGATATGAGTATAGCGTTGTGTTGTAGAAATTGAAGAATGGCCCAGCATTTCCTGAACCATTCGTACATCTGCCCCATTAGCCAGTAAAGTTGTAGCAAAAGAATGTCTGAAAGCATGGGGATTTACATGATGCTTAGTTCCATTACTGCCAGAATATTGAGTTATAATAAAACGCAGCCCATTTATAGAAATCGGTTGCCCTTTTTGATTTATAAAAAACTGTTTTGTAGGATTTGTGATTCCATTGCTTTCTAAAATTTTTTGTCTATCTTCCAGATATTCATGAATTGCTTTTCTGGAAGATTCTTCAAAATAAACTCTGCGCTGTTTGTTTCCTTTTCCAGTTACAATTGCACTATGATAGTCATCTATAAAATCATTAATACAAAGGGACTGAATTTCGCTGATACGGCAACCTGAAGAATAAAGCATAAGAAAAAGACATTCATCCCTGTTTTTCCACAACAGCTCATTTTTTTCCGGCTGGAAACACAACTGAGCAGCCTCTGATTCTGTCATGTAATTTGGTACTTTTTTAGGAAGTTTTACAGTTTTAAGCTCTGCCGCAGGATTAATCTGTAAGTGTCCAAATTTTCTGCCATATAAAAACATATTTCTTACAGCTGCAACAAAACGGTTTATGCTGGCAGCAGCCCTATCTTTTTTAGAAAGCTGGCCAACACAAAGCATAAGATTTTCTTTTTTAATAGAATCAATATTGATGTCTGGAGTTAAAAATTCCTGCAGTTGAGTCAAATCGTTTCTGTAACTTGTAACAGTATTTTCCGAAAGATTTCGCACACTAGAGAGATACAGCAAAAATTCTTCAACTAATTCATGTAAAGTCATACTCTTTGCGCCCCCTCCTAGCTCCGACTGAGTTTTACGAAGGAGGGATGTAATCTTGGATTAATCCTCGCCTTCTGCAGCAATGGCCACTTCTTCATCTCCCGATGTATGTAAATAATCACAATCAGGATTAATACA
>JAKSTH010000112.1 GCA_024402655.1 Treponema sp.
TGTTTAATTCTTATTCCTTTGTCTTTTTCCTGAACCAGCCAGTTAATCTTAACTCCTTTCTTTTCCATCATGCGGAACCAGGTTTCCTGTCTTTTAGCAAATTGTCTGATTGCAATAAAAAGCTGTTCAAAAAGCGCTTCCTTGCTTTCAATTTTTCCCTGTAAATATAAAGAGCAATATCTGTATTCAAGGCCAAGTTTTTCAAGTCTTTCCCAGCTGATTCCACTGTCAAAAAGTCCCTGCACTTCTTCCAGCATGCCGCCTTCCAGTCGCTCTTTTAAACGAATTGAAATATTTTCCCACATTAATGGTCGAGGCAAGGTGGTTCCAATAATCAAAGGATTAATTTCTGGTCTGTCTACAGAAGTAGTATCATAACCGGCTTTCTTTGCTTCTATAATTTCCAAAGCCTTTATTACCCTTTCTTTTTCCTGCAAGTCGGCCTTTACATGTAAATCTGGCTGAAGTTCTAAAAGGCGCTTTGCCAATTCTTCTAAAGGAGTTGCTTCTAATTTTTCATGAAGTTCTTTATTTTCAGGAAGATTTACCAGCTGATAGTCCCGGACAATTGCATCAAGATACATTCCAGTTCCGCCAACAACAACAGGCAATTTTCCGCGGGATTGTATATCTTTAAAAGCTTTATAAAAATCCTGCTGATAGTTATAAACTGTGTATTCTGCCGGCAAGCTGATAATATCAATTAAATGATATGGAACAGGTTCCCCGTCCACATTATATTCATCCAAATCTTTTCCAGAACCAATATCAAGTCCACAATAAGTCTGGCGGGAATCAGCAGAAATAATTTCTCCATTAAAATGATGTGCCAAAGCAACACCAATGGCAGTTTTTCCTACAGCAGTAGGTCCAAGGAGAATTATACAATTATATTTCTTTGCTGATTCCATTTTTCCTTCCTAATTAATTTTACAGATTACACATTTAAGATATTCTGATTTTGGATATCCCAGCAACACAGGATGATCTGGACCTGCCCCTCGCTTTTCCAGAATCTGGACTCGCTTATGAGAATCCATTGCAGCATGCATAATCATATCGCAAAACATGTTTGTTTCCATAAAGTACGAGCAGGAACAAGTAACAAGAATGCCACCTTCGTTTAAAAGTCTCATGGCTCTAAGGTTAATTTCTTTATAACCGCCATAAGCTTTTTCAATCATTTTTGCTGATTTTGTAAAAGCAGGTGGATCCAGAATGATTACATCAAATTTTTCACCTTCTGCTTCATATTTTTTAAGAAGATCAAATACATCGGCACAAACACCTTTCATCTGTTTTTCAGCATGATTCAACTTAATATTATGATTTACCATTTCCACTGCTTCTGGGGAAATATCTACAGAAGTTACATCTACAGCACCAGCCTTAACCGCATTCAAACCAAAAGCACCTGTGTGGGTAAAAGTATCTAAAACTTTTTTTCCTTTACAGAAAGCAGCAGCAGAAGTTCTGTTAAATTTTTGATCAAGGAAGTAACCTGTTTTCTGACCATTTTCAATATCAACACCAAGTTTAATTCCATTTTCAATAATTGTGAAAACACCTGTATTTTCTGCCCACTTACTGCCTTTTTCTGCTACCCCAAATTCTTCATCATCCAGATTAAGCCAGCCAGAAACCAAAGGTAATCCTTCTTTTTCTCTAACAGAAGCGTCAGAACGTTCATAGATGCCATCTGGATTACAAATTTTTACAAGTGCCTTCAGAATATCTTTTCTAAATACATCGCAGCTCATAGAAAGGAACTGCACTACAAGATAAACTTTATTTTCTTCATCACAAAAGCGTTCACAAATAAGCCCCGGAATAAAATCAGCTTCTCCAAAAATAAGACGATAAGAATCTAATTCACTGTAATAAAGATTTCTTAAATCTACAGCGTTCTGTACTTTCTTTTCCCAAAAAGCTTCTGTATCTTCAAGAATCTGGTCAGCATGGTTACTGCCAATAATTCTGATTGTGATTTTCGATTTTTTATTGTAAACACCTGTTCCAAGAAAACCACCAGCCTTTGTATAAATTTCTACTACTGTGCCGTCTGCTACAGAACATTCCTTAAGTGTTTCATTTTTCCATTCTGATTTTTCATCGGCTCTATGTTTTACATGAGAGATTTCATTATCAAAAACCCATGGATATCCCTGCTGAATTTCTTTTTCTTCATTTTTATTTAAAAATACTCTTGGAAAATTATTACTACTCACAATCTTACCCCAATCTATTAATTTTCTTAAGCCAGAAGTTTTCCATTTTTTTTGCAGTTGCCATATTTGTTCTTACAATATTCTGACATCCCAAAAACGCAAATAAACCACCAAGCAGCAAGTTTATTGCTTCATGTTTTAAAAATTCCGGTATAAATAAAATATTATTAACCGCATTAATATATTCAATAAAAGAATAACCAGGATTTCCTCTAATAACAGAAAGAGCAATTCCTGTATATTCTGCAAAAATAATGCCTAATATAACTGTTATAATATTCAAAACCACGCCGACTTTATTCAATTTACCGCCAGCTTTACCATATGCCCAGAAAGCAGCTGCTGCAATAGCATAACCGGCAAAACTTGCATATACATTTATAAATCCAAGAAGAATCCAGATTACACTGCCTGCAATTGCACCTAAAAGACTTGCAAAAAAGCCCTGTATGTAATTATTGTCCAGCTGGGAATAATTATCTATTTTTTTCTGAAGTTCTTCTGCACATTCATCACAAAGAATAGAATTTCCTTCTGGTGTGGAATATGTAGAAAGATTTTCTTCGCTGCCACAGTGAACACATTTTGGCATTCTATTTATAATCAAGTCTTCCATTTCGTCCATAATAAACTCCTGCTAACAGTATTTTTTCCACAAAGCTGTAAGTTCTTCTGCAGATGTAAACTGAACTGCATTAATACCTACACTTCTGGCGGCTTCTACATTTTCCATTCTGTCATCTGTAAAAAATGCATTTTCAGGTTCACAACCTTCTGCCTTCAAAATTACTCTAAAAAATTCTGGATCTGGTTTTATAACTCCCATTTTATTAGAAGGATAAGTTTTATGGAATAAGGCATAATCCCCTCTTTCCATATGATTTTCCCAATGACTTTCGAGAGTATTTGTACCACAAACTACACGGTTCTTCTTTTTAAGTTTATTAATAAGTTTTACAGTTTTTTCGTTCAAAACAGGATTAAAACAAAGTCTGAATAAATCGTATTTTGCGGCAGGAAAATCTGTATCTTTAATTCTGCTGTTAAACTCTGTCCAGAATTCTTTTACAGAGATTTCTCCTTTTTGAACTGCATCATATAAATTATAACCGTTGCTCTTGTAAACCTGTTTGAATTCAGCTTCTGTCATTTTCAGCTGTTCATACATGGAACTTACCTTAAAAGTTGTTGTTACAACACCACCCATATCAAAAATAAAAAGCATTACTGTTTTCCTTATAAATTAATTATATCTTACTGTATATGATGTAACATTTCTTATAGTTTCACCATCAATCTGTAAAGCTGTTGGACGTTCAAATTCAACAGTTACATCATGACCAGCTCTAAATTCAAGAATTTCTGTATGATTTACATGATTTCCTTTATAGATTTTTGGAAATACAGTAAGAATCTTTATTACAGAAGCAGAATGACAAACACCACAAGTTACAGTTTTTTCCTCATTCAAACGATTCTGCATTGGTGTAATCTGCATACCACCACCATAATAACGGCCAATCATTGTAGGAGCCAGCCAAACCTTACGATAAACTTTAGAAACTCCATCAACTGTTATTTTCGCATTACATGGATGATAGCCACCCAAAAGTCCTTTTAATGCAATAAGAGTATAGTTTACTTTTCTGTCGGACACAGCCCTAATTCTGTCTCCTTCTTCGCAGCAATAGCCGTCTATTCCATAACCAATGCCATTAATAAAATGACGCTTAATTCCGTTTACGCTAACTTCCGGTAGACTTTCGATATACTTATTCAAAGGAATCAGCTTATTTTCAAGCTGACATGTTCCTTTTATATCATTAAAAAAATCGTTTCCACTACCACAAGGATATAAAAAGATTTTTTGAACAGGTTTTATGTCATAAATGTCGTCGGCAAAACGAGTTAAAGTGCCGTCTCCACCAGAAATTACAACTTCATCATCAGCTTTCATTCTGGCAAATTCCTGAGAAGCATTTTTTACAGTTGTAATGTCAACAAATTCCACATCCCTGCCATTAAAAATTTTTCTTAAATCTGATTCTGCATGAGACCCTTTTTTATTGTTCGATAAAGGATTAAAAAAAACGTAAATCATTATTTTCCTAACTTCTCCAGCATTTGATTTCTAATTTCATCAGCAAGGTTCACAGTTGATGAAGCCTGCACTTCTTCTCCCGAATATACCCTTATAACATCAAATTTTACCACAGTTTTTTTCCATGGAAAATTTTTATGAACTTTTTCAGTACCATCTATTGTACAAACAACAATAGGGCAACCTGTTTTTTCCGCAACTTTTAAACATCCAGGCTTAAAAGGCAGTAACTGGCCATTAGTTCCACGAGTTCCTTCAGGAAAAACTCCAATAGAAATAATGTTATTATTTATAAAACTAATGGCTTTTAGAATTGTCTCTAATGCATTTTTTCTGTTTCCCCTGTCTATTGGCAAATACAAGGCTCGTGTCATGTACTGACAGGCAAAAGGAATTTTAAAATTTTCTATTTTTGAAATAAATGCTATCTTCTTGTTTTTTAACAAGGCACTTTGAACCATGTTATCTAACTTAGACCTGTGATTACATACTGTAAGAAATCTTTTTCCAGAAGGAATTTTTTCCAGTCCTGTTGCAATAATCTTCATACGGAAAAACGAACAGATGTATGAATACCAGAAATTGAAAATGCCGTAATAAACATTAGATACAGTTTTATACTCTTTTTTTGTGTTGATTGTAAGGGCTGTTCCAAGAAAAAATGCCCAGATAAGCAGAAAAAGACAAAGCCAGGCCAGAATAAAAAATAAAACACCTGCTCCAAGTCCTTTAAAAATATTTTCTGCTGTCCAAAGCTGGTTGTTATAAAAATAATAACCGGTACAGCCAAGTCCAAACAAAACGCTTAATAC
The DNA here is from genome assembly GCA_024402655.1 of Treponema sp. Lineage (GTDB taxonomy): Bacteria > Spirochaetota > Spirochaetia > Treponematales > Treponemataceae > Treponema_D. The sequence continues at coordinate 5,142 of JAKSTH010000112.1, forward strand.
ATTATTGAGTACATTAAGTATCATAAATCCAGGTCTCTCTTGTTTTTATTTTAAAGTCTGTGAAATTTCATCCACAGTTATAACACTTAGTCCTTTGCTTTCGCATTTTTTTGCAAATTCAGGTTTTGGTTCTTCCAGACAAATTACAGTTCCTTTACCAACAAGATGTTCAAAAACAGAACCACCGTTATCATAAATCTGACGAACCAGATCAAAAGCTGTATCAACATCTTTCATTAAATGATTGTCAAATTCAAATTTCTGATCAAGAACAGTTTTAAATTTAGGGCGGGGATTTTTCTTTCCAAACAATCTTTTAATTTTTTCTGTAACTTCCTTGCGATAAGCTCTTTCTTCTGCCTGAATAAGAATCTGTTCACTGGAAACATACAAATCTTTATTTTCTGTAAAAATCTGTTCTACAGACTTTCCTGTTCTGTTACATTCAGCTTTAATACAAAGCATGGTCATAATAGCATCATCAACAGATTTGTGACTCTGATACTTTGCTACATTTACCCCTAGTTCTTCTGCCCACTGTACCAGTTTCTGCTTTTTGCCGTATGTTTTTTCCAGATATTTTTCAGCATCAAAAGCACGGAACTGAATATAATCTTTGTTGTAACGTTCACAGCCGCTGTTTACAAAACCTACATCATTAGCAACAGCAAAACCTGCAATATAACGGTTACCAGTAGTAAAGAGTTTTTTTATGTCTTTAAAATAAGCTTCAAAGTTTGGTCTAATTCTAAAATAATCCTTTGAATAAGCAAGCTGGCATTCACCTTTACCGCTGAACAAGTACCAGTCAAATTCACATTCAGGATTCATTACAACATCTTCAGATTCAATGATATTCAAATCATCATCTGCAATTACATAACCTAAAGAACAGATTTTTCCAACTCCGTCAAAGGTATTTGCACATTCACAATCAAAAAATACAAAAGTTTTATGGTTCATTTTTTTATTTTATAGTTTTTTATTTTAATTGTATATATAGAAAAAATTTAGTATATTTTAACTATGTTATTAGAAGTACAAAATTTATCAGCTGGTCTTGAAGACGGCAAACAGATATTAAATGACCTTTCTCTTAAAATGGAAAAAGGTGAAACTCATGTTTTAATGGGTCCTAACGGAGCTGGAAAATCTTCTTTAGGTAATACTTTAATGGGAAATCCTGTATATAAAATCACTGGTGGAAAAATTATTTTCAACGGTCAGGACATTACAGAAGAAACCACAGATAAGAGAGCAAAAGCCGGTATGTTCATGTCCTTCCAGGCTCCATTGGAAGTTCCTGGCATTTCTCTTGAAACATTTATCCGCTCTGCAATCCAGCAGAAAACTGGTGAACGTGTAAAACTTTTCCAATTCCAGAAGGAATTAAAAGCCTGCATGGAACTTTTAAATATGAATCCAGATTATGCTAAACGCGATTTGAATGTTGGTTTTTCTGGTGGTGAACGCAAAAAGTCTGAAATTTTACAGCTTCTTATGCTTAAACCTGATTTTGCAATTCTTGATGAAACAGATTCTGGTCTTGATGTTGATGCAGTTCGTGTTGTTTCAAAAGGTATTCAGGAATATCAGAAAACTGTAGGTGGTTCACTTTTAATCATTACTCACAATGCTAAAATTTTAGAAAGCTTAAAAGTTGATCACACACACATTCTTGTAAAAGGACATATTGTTCACACTGGTGACGGTTCACTTGTAGAAAAAATCAATTCAGAAGGATTTGAACAATACATTAAATAAATATGGCAGAAGAAAAAACACAGATAAACGATATAAATAGAGATTTCTATGATTTCCGCTATGAAGAAAACGATAAAGATTACTATCGTATTGAAAGCGGCTTAACTCCAGAAATTATACAGAAACTTAGTGAAGAAAAAGGCGATCCTCAGTGGATGAAAGAATTCCGCCTTAAATCACTGGAAATATATAATCAGCTCCGTGTTCCAGAATGGGGTCCTGGTATAGAAGGACT
>JAKSTH010000113.1 GCA_024402655.1 Treponema sp.
AAATGGTGTTCCAGCTGAAGTTATGGGTAACTTTACAACAAATGCAACTTCTCAGCTGGCATCTTCTTACCAGATTTATACTTTGCTTTGTGCAAATCCTGAAGAAGATGAAACTGATGCCTCGATTTATGCAACAATCGGATTTAAAGGTTCAGGTTCTTCCACATCTGTTTCTTACAACAACATTGGTTTGTGGTCATATTATAAAACTCGTGGAAACTGGAACCGAGAATAACACAATTGGCATCTGAATCTTTATTTGAACAGGCAAAATTAAATACAGAACCTCTTGCTGCAAGAATGCGTCCTAGAAATCTTGATGAGTATATTGGTCAAGATCACATTGTTGGTAAAGGGCGCCTTCTACGCAGAGCAATTGCAGCAGACCAGCTTACTTCGGTTATTTTTTACGGACCTCCAGGAAGTGGAAAAACCACATTGGCCCGGGTAATTGCAAATCATACAAAATCAAATTTTATAACTCTTAATGCAGTTTTAACTGGCGTTGCAGATATTCGTGACTCTATAAAAAAAGCAGAGGACTTTAAGAATTTATATTCCAGAAGAACAATTTTGTTTGTAGACGAAGTTCACCGCTGGAATAAAAGCCAGCAAGATGCCCTACTTCCATGGGTAGAAAACGGAACAATCATTTTAATTGGTGCCACAACTGAAAATCCATTTTTTGAAGTAAATAAGGCTCTTGTTTCCCGTTCCCGGGTTTTTCAGCTTAAACCACTTACTGAACAAGACTTAAAAAAAGCCGCCAACATGGCCATGACAGATGTAGAACGGGGTTATGGTCACTGGAAAATTGAATTTGAAGAAGGTGCATTGGAACATCTTATTGATACAGCAAATGGTGATGCCCGCTCCCTCTTAAACGCACTGGAACTTGCTGTTGAAACTACTCCTGAACAATGGAACCCAAAAGCCTCTACTCCAGTTCCAGCTTATGGGTCTACAATTTACATAAGTAAAGAAGCGGCAGAAGAATCTATTCAGAAAAAAGTTGTACTTTACGACAGGGATGGAGACTATCACTACGATATTATAAGTGCTTTTATAAAATCTTTACGCGGCCGTGATCCAGATGCAGCCTGTTATTGGCTTGCCCGCATGGTAACAGCTGGAGAAGATCCTCATTTTATTTTCCGCCGCATGCTTATTTCTGCCTGTGAAGATACAGGGCTGGCTGATCCTAATGCAATAAATGTTGTAGAAAGTTGTGCCAGAGCTTTTGACCGTGTTGGTATGCCAGAAGGACGTTATTTTTTGGCCCATGCAGCTTTATATCTTGCTACAGCCCCTAAATCTAATTCGTCTATGGCATTTTTTGATGCACTTGCTAGTGTAGAAAAAGAAGATGCCGAAGTTCCAAATCATCTTAGAGATTCCAGCAGAGATGCAGAAGGTTTTGGACACGGTTCAGGTTATTTATATCCTCATGCCTACAGAGACCATTGGGTTGCCCAGCAATATTTACCAGATACTTTAATGGGAAGAGTTTTTTATACTCCATCTACACAAGGTTACGAAGGTTCCATAAGAAGTGAAGTTCTTTCCCGCCGTGAACTGCAGATTGCCAGCATTCTTGAAAATGAAGGTTTACTGGCAGAAAAACTTGCTGTAACTCCTGCAGAAACTGGTTCTATAAATAAAAATGAAGCTACCCTTTCACTTACAGAAGGTCTTGGTGGCGAATGGGCAAAATCAGAATTTGGAGAAAATCCAATTAGCCAGTGGTGGATTAACGAACATTTTAAAAGCGGTGATTTAAAGAAAGCTGAAAATCTCACATTTAGTCCAAAAGATAATGCAAAAGAAATTGCTTTAAATAGAGCGGACCGATTCTGGCAGCAGCGACTGGATTCTAACAAAGCAGAAATCCTTTTAAGAATTAGAGATACAATGATACAAAATGCTGCTCTTTTACGACATCACAGAAGTTTAGTTTGGAATGCAGATTCCGGGCTTTTAATTTGGGAAGTAGCAAGAAAAACTCCAGAAGGTGTTACCTGCGGTGTTTGTAAAACTGAAAAAGGAAAAGCAATTATTGAACAATACGGAAGAACTCTTGGAGATTTAGACCGTCCATTACTTCAAGTGCGAGGACAGTCAGATTCTTCGGAATTTCTTTCTCCTGCAGATTTTTACGAATTGCTTGTTAAGTTTCAGTACAAAGGTACCATTTTTGACAGATTGTTCTTTGTAGATCCTTTTATAAATGAAAAAGCCATTGAAACTTTAGGCGAATCTTTAAAAGAACTTCTTAAACCAATGGAAGTAAAAACAGAAGACGAAACATATAAAGTTGAATCTCCTTTAGCAGAAAACTTTAAAATCATTTTAAGTCAGAAAATACCTGTTCATGGACAAAGAATTAGTGAACTGGTAAAAACTCAGATTTTAACTGGAGAAACAGCAGCTGGTTTTGGAACTATTCTTGAAAAACTGGAAGCTGCAGAACAGTCATTCTTTGGAGACAGAACAAATCCTCTTTTTACATGGGACGGAGTTTTTATTGCAAACAGTTTTAGAGAAAAAGGATTTGAAGTAAAACTGACTACAGAAGAATTTGTTGAAAAAAGAAAGATTTCCAGAGAAGAAATTAAAAAATGGTTTGACGGCTCAAAATCTGCTTATGGAGCAAAAATGCAGGAAGCAGTTGGCACCAGCGATTTACAGAAAATCATAAATCTTCTGGAAACCGCCAGTGATAATACTTTATTCAACTGGAAAAACGAAATCTGTTTCTTTACTATTTCTAGTTCATTATAGCGTCAATATTTGCTTTTCCACCTGGAACAAATGGAAGAACTGTTTCTTCTGGGTCTACGCTTAATCTTACAAAACAAGGTTTATTTTCTCGTTTAGAATCAAAAGCTTTAAGATACCATTCTGAATCAGAGTCACCATCTATTACTTCCAGACCAAAACCTTTTGCAATAGAAAGCAAATCTGGAACTCTGTCAAATACAGAAGCACTATAGTTTTTATCAAACAAATATTTCTGCTGCTGATATACCATACCTAAAGTTCCATTTTGGAAAACAATAATTGTTACTGGAAGATTCAATTCACATAAAGTTGCCATTTCCTGAACATTCATCATTATAGAACCGTCTCCACTATAACAAACAATTCGCTTATCTGGGTTTGCCAGTGATGCACCTATAGCAGCAGGAAGTCCAAAGCCCATTGTTCCTAAAGAACCGGAAGTAAGGAAAGTGCGAGGTTTTTCTACAGGATAATATTGAGCAGCCCACATCTGATGCTGACCAACATCTGTAGTAACAATTAAATCATCTGCAGAAGTACCTGCTTTTTGTGCATACTCAGGAGTTTTAGAAATAATTTCTCTTGGGTTTGTACCTTTTGATTGTGCACGGCCAAGTTCCAATGAATCATTTTCTTTTTTGATTTTCTGAATCTTTTTAAGCCATTTTTCATCAGCATTAATTTTCTTTTCGCTAATAAGCTGGGCAAGAATTGGGAAAACAGACTCTACATCAGCAACAATAGAAACTGAAGTTTCCATAATTTTATCAATTTCTGCTGCATCAATGTCTATATGGATAATTTTTGCATTTGGACAGAACTGATTTACTACCCCTGTAGCTCTATCATCAAAACGAACGCCAGCTGCAATAACAAGATCTGCATCGTGAATAGCAACATTGGCAGCATAAGAACCGTGCATACCAAGCATACCAATAAATTCTGCAGAACTTTCTGGAACACAGCCTAATCCCATTAAACTGGTAACAACAGGAATAGAATAATTTTTTAAGAAACTTGAAATTCCGCTGGCAGCTTCTACAGAGTTACAACCTCCACCACAGTACAAGACAGCTTTTTTCGATTTTGCCAGAAGATTTTCAGCCTGAACAAGTTTTTCTGCCATCTCTTTAGAAGAAATGTGGAATTTTACAGAAGAGTCTTTTTTAAGATATTCTTCTCCAGCTTTTCCAGAGGCAATTTTTTCAATTAAATCTGTCCACAATTTATCATCAATTTCAATTGCTTTAGCCTGAACATCTCGAGGAACATCAATTAAAACCGGGCCTGGACGACCATTAAGAGCAATGGCAAAGGCTTCCGGAATTGCCTGCAAAAGTTCTTCTGGAGTTTTTACCATTACTGAATGCTTTGTAATTGGAAAAGAAAGTCCAAAAGTATCAGCTTCCTGAAAAGCATCGGTACCGATTAAATAAGTATTTACCTGACCTGTAATTGCAATAATAGGAACTGAATCGCAGCGGGCATCGGCAATTGCAGTAAGAAGATTCATAGCACCAGGACCACTAGTTGCCATACAAACAGCAACTTTACCAGTAGAACGGGATATGCCTTGAGCAATAAATCCAGCAGCCTGTTCCTGACGCACAAGGACGTGGCGGACTGAAGATTTATTAAGTTCATCATAAAGTGGAAGAATAGAACCACCAGGGATTCCTGCAACCATTTTAATTCCATACTCTTCAAGTAACCTAACAATAATTTGTGCGCCTGTTAATTTCATAATTTCATCCTTGTTTTTTGATTTTATATATAAAAAAAGCTCCCCAGTTTAGCCGGAGAGCTTCGTTTATCTATATTAGTGTTTTAGTCACAAAATATATCAAATCCCTCTGGCTAAATATTTGCCACCACGACGAGAACTGATACGACTTTGACTAAAAGATTTGCTTTCATAGAAATTATTTTCCTACTTTTACCCTTAGTTGTCAAGAGACAAGATTCAGCCTCTTACTCCATAACGAATCAATTTTTCAAAAGTACCAGGGGTGTTTTCAGGTTCCTTTGCCGTTACATCCCAATTAAAAATTTCATATTCGCTGTGTGCAAAATCCAGCCGGGCATTTGTTACACCTCCGTTTTCTTCCAGCAATTCCCGGTGACGATTTTTGTCATAGCGATGTTCATACCACTGTGGAAAGTTTCCCTGTTTACCACGGATAATAAAATCGTAACGAAGCAAATCATATAAAGGTGAAGATTTTTCACAGTTGTTTGCCAGATATTCAAACCAGAATGTTTCCCTGCGCTGGACTTCAAAAACTCCCTGCTTCTGTCCTAATTCTGTCATTTTATAAAAGAAATCCCAAAGACTCATGTTTCTTTGAACATAAGCCATTGTGTTTTTAAACTTTCCGCTGTTCCAGTAAGCATCTAATACAATTTCCAGATCTTTTAAGAAAAGCATATGTTCATAAGGCATAAAAGGCGTACTGAAAGTTTCATAAACAGGATTTTCCATCCACTTCCATCCGTTTTCCTTTGCATATTTTTCCATTACTGTTCCACTTAAAACTTTGAGGAATCCTAATTGAAGTGCATCGGGATTTAACGAAATAACAAAATCAAAAGATTTTCCAAAACTTTCTAAATCTTCATAAGGGAGTCCTGCTATTAAATCTAAATGCTGATGAATTGTTCTTGGAATCTGCTTTATATTTTCTGCAAGTTTTTCAATGTTATCCGAACGGTTAATTGTTTTTAATGTTTTTTTATTTGCAGACTGCACTCCAATTTCAAACTGCATAACACCTTCAGGTACACTCTGCAAAAACTCCAGGGCTTCTTTAGAAAGATATTCTGCTTCAATTTCAAAATGAAACATTGTAATTTTATTATGATGTTCAACAATGTATTTCCATATAGAAATATAGCGGTCAGGATTAAGGTTATAAGTACGGTCAACAAATTTTACAAGAGGAACTTTTGCATCAAGAAAAATCTGCAAATCCTGATATACTCTTTGTAAAGGCATAAATCTGACTCTTGTATCTGTAGAAGACAAACAATAACTGCATTTATAAGGGCATCCTCTGGAACTTTCGTAATAATAAATCTTATGATTCAATTCCGGATTTTTTTCACAATCCTCATTCTTTAAAAAAGGATAAGGAAATTTTAAAATTCCCAAATCACAAATAAGTTCCTGTTCCCCAGTAAAAGTAATTTCATTATTTCTTTTTCTAAACCAAATTCCTTTGATTTCTTTAAGTCCTTCAAAAAATTCTCTTTTATTTTCTTCATCATCAATTTTTAATTTTTCATTTTTATTTTTTAATTTATTTAACACCTCCTCCCCTTCGCCACTCATAATAAAATCTAAATCGGAAAGAGAAGAAAGATATTTTTTTGCTGCAAAACCAAATTCCGGACCACCTGCCCCAATAATTGCTCCTGGAATAATTTTTTTTACATCAGGAATGATTTTGCAGATGATTTCAGCATTCCAGATGTAAGTAGAAAAAAGAACAACATCAGGTTTTCTAGAGGCTATTCCCCGAAGAATCTCTCCTACAGGCTGATTGATGGTAAATTCCACAAATGGAATGTCACAATAAGCAGAAAGAGAACGCACCCCTAAACAAGTATGCATATAAGAAGCATTAACACCAACTAAAAGAAAATCCATATACCAAGTATAAAGTATATATGAAAAAAAAATAGGTTTAAATCAAAGAAAACACCCCTACCCACAGGACGCCAGAGGACATTCATATATCAACAGCGCATATATGAAAGCTGGCTACCGCAGAATCGTGTCTTGCAAACTGCGGGTTGTGGGTTAGAGGTATCGGACTGCGCATAATTGCTACGCAATTCTGCTTGCCATCCCACAAATGCAGTTTGAAGCCCCGTTTCTGCTCCCGCCATCTTTCCTATATGCTCCATTTCATTTACAAAGTCCTCTGGCTCCCTCTGTATAACAATTTCCTTTAATTAATAAACCAGGGGAGCAGCTAGCGACGGTACCTAGCGGTTTTGAAAAGTCGTTTTTTTGCGGTAGGCCATTTTTTTAGCTTTACTTCCTAACCGACCTACAAGTGTTTTTGCCTTTCTCAACCTGCCTTCCCGTATTTTCATGCATAGATTTTTTATGTCTGTAAAAAGTTTTTCTTTATTCAAACCATGTGGCCCGGAAGAGGCAGAATTTATAAAATACATACCCGCCTTTTTGGGCGACTGGTTTACTAATGAAAGAAAAATAAAATACCAGGGGAGCAGTTACCTAAAATGGTGGGAGCAGAAAAAAGCCTTTTCAAAAAGGCTCTAAG
>JAKSTH010000114.1 GCA_024402655.1 Treponema sp.
GCGCTGTTGATATATGAATGTCCTCTGGCGTCCTGTGAGTAGAGATGTTTTCTTTGATTTAAACCTACAATTCTGTTATATGAATATTCAATTAATCCCTGTTTTCCATGTTATAATAAAATTATTATAGGAGTAATGTTATGAAAAAACTTGGTTTTGGTCTTATGCGCCTTCCTTATGCAGATAACAAGGAATGGGGAAACATTGACCTGGAAAAAACAAAAGAGATGGTTGATGCCTTTATGGCAGAAGGATTCACATACTTTGATACAGCAGCAGTTTATCACGGTGGATTAAGTGAAAAAGTATTTGGTGAACTTGTTGCAAAAAGATACCCAAGAGAACAATTCCAGATTACTTCTAAAATGCCTGTTTGGAATTTAAAAGAAGAAGGTGATTTAGACAGAATTTTCCAGGAACAGCTGGATAAATGTCAGATTGAATATTTTGACTACTATTTTATGCATGCACAGGGAGTTGGAAATTATGCTTCTGCACAGAAATTCCACGGTTACGAATGGATGCAGAAAATGAAAGCTGAAGGAAAAATCAAACATCCAGGTTTTAGTTTCCATGATTCAGCAGAAGTTCTTGAACAGATTCTTAATGAACATCCAGAAGTTGAATTGGTACAGCTTCAGATTAACTATATAGACTGGGAAAGCGATAATGTTCAGGCCCGCAAATGTTATGAAGTTTGTATGAAACATGGTGTTCAGGTTGCAATTATGGAACCAATTAAAGGTGGAAGTCTTGCAAATATCATGGATGATGCAAAGAAAATCTTTACAGATATTAATCCTAATGCAAGTGTTGCTTCTTGGGCTGTTCGTTATGCTGCAAGTTTGGATAATGTTCTTGTTGTTCTTTCTGGTATGAGCAATATGGAACAGCTTAAAGATAACATGTCTTACATGAAAGACTTTAAACCTCTTAGTGCTAAAGAACAGGAAGCAGTTGCAAAAGCAACAGATTTAATCAAATCAACAATTGCTATTCCATGTACTGCATGTCGTTATTGTACAGACGGATGTCCACAGTCTATAAATATTCCACGCTATTTTGAAATCTACAATGAATCAAAACGCTATGGTGTAGACAGCTTTAAGTGGCATTACAACGAAGAAAAGAAAAAAGGCGGTTCTCCTGCCGAATGTGTACAGTGTCATGCCTGCGAGGGTCACTGTCCTCAGCATCTTGAAATTGTAAAATTGCTGGAAGATGTAGTTAAGACATTTGAATAACAGTTTTAATTCACTATAATCAATTTTATGGAAAATAAAGGAAATCTTTTAAAAGAAGCATTTTTAAAACAGGTTCGACCTCTGGATTTTTTGATTCTAGTGCTGGTGATTGGTGCCGGCGTGTTTTGTTTTTTTAAAACTTCTTCTTTATTTTCCGGAGATACAGTTCAGGTAAAGGCTGGTCAGGATACTTATGAATTCAGTCTAAATCAAAATGGAGATTACGCTGTTTCTGGTGAATTGGGAGATACTGTAATTCATATAGAAAATGGAAAAGTAAAAATTACAGATTCTCCATGTCAGAATAAAACCTGCATAAATCAGGGATATGGTACAACTCTTATATGTCTTCCAAATCATGTGATTGTTTCTGTTGTTCAAAAGGAGAGTGAGTTTGATGCAGTTGTTCAGTAAAACAAAAACTTACATAGACTTTCCCGAAAAAAACAAAATTGCCTGGCTTGGTTCTCTTACTTTGCTGTTTTCTTATGCGGAACTTTTTATCCCAAAAATTCTTCCATTTTTCAGATTAGGCTTGGCAAATATTCCTGTATTGGCTGGTTTATCCCTGTCCCCATTGTCCTTTATGGGGCTTATTTTTATAAAGTCTTTTTGTACTTGCATGATGTCTGGAACTTTATTCAGTCCGTTTTTTATCATTTCACTGCTGCAGTCTATAGGTAGTGGTACTGCAATGTATGTTCTTTATAATTTGAATGAAATGATTAAAATTGGTTCAAAATCAAAAAAACTTTTCAGTCTTTATGGAATTTCTGTTTTAGGTTCCGCTGTAAGTGCCCTAATTCAAATTGCCTGCTGTTATATTTATATTGGAGAAGGAACGGTTTCTTTATTGGGACCAATGCTTTTATTCAGTATTTTTTCAGGGATTCTTACTGCTTTTTTACTGATAATATTTGAAATACCAGAAACTGCGCCTGCTTTGGCTTTAGAAGAAGAATCAGAGACAAAAGGGACAGAGTCAAAACAAGAAAAAATGAAAAGAACTGGGCAAATTGTTGTTACAGCTGTAAAAATTCTTTCTTTGCTTATTGGTGCAATTATCATTTTTACTTTAGATTCCTGGAAAATACTTTTACCAGTTATGATTTTCTGTCTTATTTTGCAAAGAGTCAGCGGCAGAAAAGTAATGTTTCTTCTATATATGATGCTTTGGATTTTTATAATTTTCAGTAGTCTTTTGGTACCTCAGGGAAAGGTGCTCTGGTCTTTCTGGAAAATCCGAATCACTTATGGTGCATTAATGGAAGGTATAATAAAAGCTATGATTTTGACTTCAGTTTCGGCATTAAGTCAGTGTCTGGCTGGTCTTAAGTTTACTCAAAAAAATTCTTTCTTTACTCTGGTTTTTTTGTATTATCAGAGATTGCAGGTTGCATATAAAAACGGTGAAGGACGGGTTTTTGAAAAATTAAAATCAGCTCTTTCTGCCAGACAGTTATAGGATTTGTATGAAGAAATTTTGCATTATTTTATGTTCAGTTTTATTTTTGATTTTCAGCTGCAGCCCTAGAACGGAAAAAAAAGTTGTACAGTTTCAATCTATGAATACCTGGATGAGCATTCAAGGCTGGGGAAATGAAAATTGTAAAGAGGCTTTGGAAAAAGCAAAACTTGCAATTGAAAATCTGGATAAATCTATTTCTACAACAGATTCGGAAAGTAAGATATATGACCTTAATTCTAAAAGTTTGAACGCTGACAAAAACTCGGTTACATCAGATTTTTCTTCACAGGTTTTTCAGCTGGCCCAGTATTCTCTAAAAATGGCAGAAGTAACAAAAGGCGCTTTTAATCCATGTTTGTATCCTGTTACAAAAGCCTGGGGCTTTACTACAGACAAATATACGGTTCCAGAAAAAGATATAATTGACTCTTTGTTAAAAAATACAGATTACAAACAGGTTCAGATTCAGGAGTCTCAGCTGAATTTTCCCGGTGGTATGATGCTGGACTTTGGTGGCATTGGAAAAGGTTATGCCGGAGACATTGCAATCCAAGTAATGAAAGAAGAAGGGGTAAAAGCGGGGCTACTGGATCTTGGAGGAAATGTTCAGGTTTTTGGTACAAAGCCGGAAGGGGATCCTTGGAAAATTGGAATTAGAAATCCTGTTGGTGAGGGAGTTATTGCAGGATTGGAAATTCAAACTGGAGCAGTTATTACCAGCGGCGGTTATGAACGTTTTTTCATTGCTGATGACGGAAATAAATATATTCACATTATTGATTCAGAAAATGGAATGCCTGTAAATAACGGTCTTGTTTCTGTAACAATTGTGGCAGATTCCGGGGCTTATGCAGATGCTCTTTCTACAGCTCTTTTTGTAATGGGAAAAGAAAAGGCAATAGAGTTTTGGAAGGAAAATGGAAGTGATTTTGAGTTTATTATCATGAATCAGACAGAAGATGAAAGTTTGGAAATTTTTTATACGGAAAACCTAAAAAATAGATTTAATTTAATAGAAAATGTGGCAGATACAAATGTAAAAAAAATACAGATTGTTTCAAAATAAGTTTTTACCGGGTAGTTTAATTTGCTGGACTATAATAAAAATCAAGCATAAATAAAAGGGATTGGTCTAAAATTAAAGACTTCTTCTTTTCTCTTTTTTCCCCATGCGTTATAATGAGATATTCAAATTTAATTTATTCGAGGATATAAATGGCATTTGTTGATGAATTATTGAACAAAGCAAAAGCTGCAAACAAAACAATCGTTCTTTGCGAAGGTGAAGATAAACGTGTTGTTGAAGCAGCATCAAAAATTGTAAAAGACGGAATCGCCAAAATCATTTTGATTGGTTCTGACGACGATATTAAAGCAAGCGGATCTAGTGCTGATTTAAGTGGTGTAACTGTAATTGATCCTGCTAAAGATGCTAACGCAGATAAATATGCTGAACTTTTATTCAAAGCTCGTGAAGGCAAAATTAATAAAAAAACTGGTGCACCAGAATATGCTGATGTAGCAGCTGCAAAAGCAGCAATCTTAAAAGATCACACAATGTACGGTGCTCTTATTCTTAAAGCTGGAGATGCAGACGGATTTGTTTCTGGTGCATGCCACTCAACAGCTAACACACTCCGCCCAGGTTTACAGGTAATTAAAACTGCTCCTGGCTTTAAGACTGTTTCTTCTTGTTTCATTATGGTTGCTCCAGAAGGTGGAAATCCATATATTCCAGAAGGTGTTTCAGTATTTGGTGACTGTGCTATTAATATTGAACCAAGTGCAGAAGAACTTTCTGATATCGCAATTGCTTCTGCAGATACTGCAAAGAAAATTGGTGGAATTGAACCACGTGTAGCAATGCTTTCTTTCTCTACAAAAGGTTCTGGAAACGATGCAAAATTCTACGATACAGTTTCTAAAGTTCAGAAAGCAACAGAACTTGCTAAAGCAGCAGCTCCAGATTTAGCTTTGGATGGAGAATTCCAGTTTGATGCAGCAGTTGCTCCAGAAGTTGGTGAACTTAAAGCTCCAGGCAGCAAAGTTGCAGGTCATGCAAACGTATTCATTTTCCCTAACATCAATGCCGGAAATATTGGATACAAAATCTGCCAGCGTATGGGCGGATGGATGGCAATTGGTCCTATCTGTCAGGGCTTTGCAAAACCATTAAACGACTTAAGCCGCGGCTGTAACGTAGAAGATATTGTTGCCACAGTTGCTGTAACAGCTTTTCAGGCTTAATTACTAAACCTGTATAAAAAAAGAGATTGGATTTTTAAGATCCAATCTCTTTTTATTTAACCATTATGGTGGAAATTATTATTCAGCACCTTCTTTGATTTCTTTTGCTGCTTCTTCCTGAATATCTGGGAAAGCAGAAATCATAGGTTCTATATCTTCTTTGTGAAGTTTTCTGTCTATGTAGTTCTTTGTAATTTTTCCTACAAGTGGACAAAGGGCAAGAACACCAATTAAGTTAGGAATCATCATTAAACCATTGAATGTATCAGACAAATCCCAAGCTAAATCAAGACTCATTGTACAACCAAAGAAAATCATGATTACGAATACAATTTTGTAGATTACAGAAGTTTTGTCTCCAAAGAGGTAACCCCAGGCTGTTGTTCCATAGTGGCTCCAACCAAGAACAGTTGAGTATGCAAAAAGAAGAATTGCAATAGCAATGAACATTGGACCAATTTTTCCGAATACTGTTCCGAATGCTTCACCAACCAAAGCTGATTTTACATTTTCAGTAATCATTGTACCTGTGCTTAAATCAACAAGGCCACTTGTAAGAACTACAAGAGCAGTAAGTGTACAAACAATGATTGTATCTGCAAATACTTCGAAAATACCCCACATACCCTGACGAACAGGTTCCTTTACATTTGATGATGAGTGAACCATTACAGAAGAACCAAGACCAGCTTCATTAGAGAAAGCACCGCGTTTGAAACCCCATGTAATAGCAAGCTGAAGTCCGTAACCAACTACACCACCAGTTGCAGATTTTACAGAGAAAGCTCCTTTGAAAATAGAAGCAAATGCTGCTGGAATTACTGTTACGTGGGAGAATACAACAATCAGCGCACCAATGATATAAAGAACTGCCATCAAAGGAACAAGTTTTTCTGTTACAGAAGCAACTCTCTTTAAACCACCAAGAATTACAATTGAAGAAAGAATTACAAGACCAATACCTGTTATCCAGGAAGGAATGCTGAATGCAGATTCCATGTTTCCGGCAATACTGTTTACCTGACTCATGTTTCCAATACCAAAGCTGGCAAGTAAACAGAAACAGCTGAACAAGATTGCAAGAATAATACCAATCCATTTGCAGCCTTTATATTTACCAAGACCGTCTCTAAGGTAGTACATTGCACCACCATGCCATTCTCCATTTTCACCTTTACGGCGGAAGTAAATACCAAGAACGTTTTCAGAATAGTTTGTCATCATTCCGAAGATTGCCATAATCCACATCCAGAAAATTGAACCTGGACCACCAAGAACAATTGCAGTTGCAACACCAACAATGTTACCTGTACCAATTGTTGCAGCTAATGCTGTACACAAACTCTGGAACTGTGAAATGGCTTTATTTTCTTTTTCTGTGTGGGCAGTAATAGTTTTGTCTTTGAAAATAGCACCAATGGTCTTTTTCATCCAATGACCAAAGTGTGTAAACTGGAAACCTTTATTTACGATTGTCATTACAATACCGGCAATGAACAATAAGGCAATACCAAAAGTTCCCCAAACAACGCCGTTTACAGCATTGTTTACATTTGTGATAGTCTCAATCATGAGAGCCTCCTGAAAAATAAATGTGTTAAACCTAAAAAGGCAAAAAAAATGGGGCAGAATTTGCTTTTTAACAAATTCTGCCCCATTGCAGTTAAATATATTATCAGCGATTTTAAAAAAAAAATCTAGGTTTAAATCAAAAAAAATATCATTTTACAAACAGCGCAGCTAGAGAAATGGCCTACCGCAAAAAAACGACTTTTCAAAACCGCTAGGTACCGTCGCTAGCTGCTCCCCTGGTTTATTAATTAAAGAAAATTGTTATACAGAGGGAGCCAGAGGACTTTATAAATGCAAGGGAGCATATAGGAAAGATGGCGGGAGCAGAAACGGGGCTTCAAACTGCATTTGTGGGATGGCAAGCAGAATTGCGTAGCAATTATGCGCAGTCCGATACCTCTAACCCACAACCCGCAGTTTGCAAGACACGATTCTGCGGTAGCCAGCTTTCTTATATGCGCTGTTGATATATGAATATCCTCTGG
>JAKSTH010000115.1 GCA_024402655.1 Treponema sp.
GCTGAAAGAGCAAGTAGCGGTTAAATAAAAAATGCTTCCTAAAAGGAAGCATATATAAATACCGGAGAAGAGACTTGAACTTGCCTAAAATAGCAGAACCGTTAAAAAATAAGCCGAAGGGTTATTTTAGGTTCTACGCAAAGAAGGCAGTGGGCGAGTGTCTGACGAGCCCGAGTTCAGTCGTCCAGCTGAAAGAGCAAGTAGCGGTTAAATAAAAAATGCTTCCTAAAAGGAAGCATATAAAAAATACCGGAGAAGAGACTTGAACTCTTACACGATTGCTCGCAACAGATTTTGAGTCTGTCGTGTCTACCATTCCACCACTCCGGCTCGGTTTTTCAAATATATCAGAATAAAAAGGATTTTTCAAGTGGGTTTATGTTATAATAATTATGTGAATATACAGGCAAATGCTTTTGAAGGTGCAAAACCTGAATTAGTATTAAAAACAGTTTTTGGATACGACTCTTTTAGACCATTTCAAAAAGAAATAATTACCGAAGTCCTAAAGGGAAAAGATACTCTTGCTATTATGCCAACTGGAGGCGGCAAATCAATTTGCTATCAGATACCAGCTTTGATTATGAAAGGCATTACAATTGTTGTATCCCCATTGATTTCCTTAATGCAGGATCAGGTTAGTTCTCTGGAAGCTTCTGGTATTCATTCAGTTTTCTTAAACAGCACATTGGATTGGGAAGCATACAAACAGGCTGTTAATGAAATAAAAAACGGCAAAACTAAAATAGTGTATATTTCACCAGAAGGATTGGCTACAACACGAATAAGAGAACTGTTTACAGAAGAAGATATAAAAATTAGCTGTATTACAATTGATGAAGCGCATTGTATATCTCAATGGGGTCATGATTTTAGACCCGACTACATGGAAATTTTCACATTCCGTCGTTATTTTCCAGATGCTGTCATGCTGGCACTTACTGCAACAGCAACCGATCAAGTTAGAAAAGATATTGCCACAAACTTAAAACTGAAAAAACCAGCTGTTTTTATTTCCAGTTTTAATCGGGATAATATTTATCTGGAAGTACAACCTAAACGAAATGCCTTAGATCAAGTAATAAAGTGCATTAAAAAGCATCTTGGAGACAGTGGAATCATATATTGTTTTTCACGACGTCAGGTAGATGAACTTACCCAAACTTTAGACAAAATGGGATACTCAGTTCTAAACTATCATGCAGGCTTATCTGATGAAGTGCGTAAGAAAAATCAGGATTTATTTATAAAAGATGAAGTACAGATTATTGTTGCAACTGTAGCTTTTGGTATGGGAATTAATAAACCAAATGTCCGTTTTGTAATTAATTATGATTTACCAAAATCTGTAGAAGAATATTATCAGGAAATTGGACGTGCTGGGCGAGACGGACTTCCTTCTACAGCTTTATTGCTTTATAGTCCAGGTGATGTAAATAAAATAAGATTCTTTTTTGAAGATGCTGCTGACCCTCAAAAATCAGAAATTCTGCTTCAGGGAATGCTGAATTTTGCATCTGGAAGGGAATGTAGAAGAACAGCATTGTTGCGTTATTTTGGAGAAAAGTATGATACTAAAAAAAATGATGACTGCTGTTGTGATATCTGCTCGGCCGGTGATATTCCTTTAGTTGATGTAACTATTCCTGTTCAAAAATTAATGAGTTGTATTATTCGTACTCAGGAACGGTTTGGAACTAACTATATTGTAGATGTTCTTTTAGGTTCCCGGAACAAAAGAATTTTAGAAAATGGTCACAATATGCTTTCAACCTGGGGAATTGGCAATGAACTAAGTAAGGAAGACTGGTGTGATTTAATAGAAATGCTGGTTTTTAAAAAACTGTTGTACAAAACAGGAGATTATCATGTTCTAGCAATAAGCCGTCTTGGAAAAGAAGTTCTGGCTTCCAGAGAAAAAGTTTTGCTTCCAATTCAATTTACAGGTGGAAGAAACAACGGATTAAAATTTGCAAAAGCTGGAGCTAAAGAAACTTCTTTTGGTGGAACAGAATATAAAATTATTAAAAAGACAGAAAAAATATTTGCAGAAACTCCAGATGTTAATGATGAAGAGGGAACTCGCATTGTTACAGAGCTCAAACAATGGAGAAAACGTAAAGCCGATGATATGAATGTGCCCCCTTATGTTATTTTTGGAGACAAAACCATGAATGACATTGCAGCTAAAAAGCCAAAGAATAAACAGGAACTGCTGTCTGTTTATGGAATGGGAAATGTAAAAGTAGAAAACTTTGGAAATTCAATATTAAGGATTGTAAATCCTTAATATTGAATCCCGATTTTAAATTCTATCCGAATAGTTTGTTTGCATAGCGGACTGTATCCATGGCATCTTTACCATAAAAGTCAGCTCCAATCTGATCTGAATACTCTTGTGTCATAACAGCACCGCCAACACAAACTTTGGCCCAAGGACATTCTTTCCGAAGCTGCTTTATGGTTTCTTCCATTGCAGCTACAGTAGTGGTCATGAGTGCAGAAAGGCCCACCAGTTCTATATGGTCTTTTTTACATGCTTCTACAACTGTTTCTGGTGGAACATCTTTTCCAAGGTCTATTACTTCAAAGTCATAATTTTCCAGAAGAACTTTCACAATATTTTTACCAATATCGTGAATGTCACCTTTAACTGTTGCTAAAATGATTTTGCCTTTAGATTTCCCTTTTTTACCAGATTTTTCCATATATTTACGGATTTCCATAAAAGCAGATTTTGCCGCTTCTGCTGCCATTAAAAGCTGAGGAAGATACATTGTTTTCTGTTCAAAACGTTTTCCTACATAATCAAGTCCTGGAATAAGATGGTCATTAATTATTTCGAGGGATTCTGTTGTTTTTAATAATTCGATTGTAGCATTTGCAGCATCAGTCTTTAACCCATGAATGATTGCATCTTTTAATGGATCATTTTCGGGGCGTTGCGGGGTGGCATTTAAAGAATCTGGTACCCCGCTGGAAGGGGTAGCGGAAGCCGAACCGGCTGCAGCGAGGGGGAGACTTCCCCCACTTTGAACTGGGGCAATTGCAACTGTGCTGGCCCATTCAATATAGTCTGTACAGTTTTCATCCATTCCTTTAAGAAGGCAGAAACATTTGTAAGCTTTTATCATTTCTGCCTGAAGAGGATTCATAATAGCGGCACTTAATCCGTTTGTAAGTGCCATTGTAAAGAAAGCCGAAGTAACAAATTCCCGGTTTGGAAGTCCAAAGGAAACATTTGAAATACCAAGGGAAGTAAATCCACCCATTTCTGCTACTGCTTTTACTGTTTCCAGTGTGGCAATTCCTGCTTTTGAGTCTGAACTTACTGCCATTGCCAAAGGATCAATAATAATGTCCTTTTTCTGAATTCCGTATTTTTCTGCCTGAGCATAAATATTTTTAGCTATTTCAATTCGTTTTTCACTGCCTTCTGGAATGCCATCTTCATCTAAAGTAAGGGCAACAACAAAGCCGCCATATTTTTTTACCAGCGGGAAAATACTTTCCATAATTTCTTTTTTCCCGTTTACAGAGTTTACCATTGGCTTTCCATTGTACCGACGCAGTGCAGCTTCCATTACCTGAGGATTTGTTGTGTCTATTTGCAAAGGTAAGTCTGTAACTGCCTGAAGTTCGCTCATTACCTTAAGCATCATTTCTTTTTCGTCTATTTCTGGAAGTCCAACGTTTACATCAAGAACATGGGCTCCAGCTTTTTCCTGTTCCAGCCCCTGATGAATAATATATGGAATATCATTATTTCGCAGTGCTTCTTTGAATTTCTTTTTACCTGTAGGATTGATTCGTTCTCCAATAAGAACAGGTTTGTGTCCATTTCCAAAGTAAACAATTTTTGAGTTTGAAGAAACGCTTCCACAAGCTTTATTGGTCTGTTTTGCCTGAACTTTTTTTGTACCAAGGGTTGTGGTTAGAAGAGAGATATATTCTGGTGTTGTTCCGCAGCAGCCCCCAAGTACAGAAGCTCCCATCTGGCGTATTTCTTCCATTGCAGCAACAAATTCTTTAGGAAGCACATCGAAAACAGTTTTTCCGTCTACTACATGTGGAAGACCTGCGTTTGGCTTTACAATTACCGGCAAAGAAGAACAAGCGCAAAGTCTGCGAACGGCTTCCTTCATTTGTTCAGGACCGAGGCTGCAGTTGGTACCAATGGCATCTACTCCAAGTCCTTCCATCATGGCAACCATTGTTTCTGGAGTAGAACCGCTTAATGTTCTGCAGTCTGCATCGTATACGTTTGAAACTAAAATTGGATAAGAAACATTAAGTTCTTCCATTATTTCTTTTGCAGCAATAACGGCAGCTTTTGTTTCATAACCATCGTTCATTGTTTCTATAAGAACACAGTCAATATTTCCCTTAAAGGCAATTCTGAATGTTTTTTTATAAAGGTTAATGCAGTCTTCAAAATCCAGATCGCCCATTGGTTTTAAAAGCTTTCCAGTGGTAGAAATATCAAAAGCAATAAATAAAGGCTGATGTCCTGCTGGTAAGTCTGCATCTGCTTTATTTCTGGCCGCATTTGCATTTTCAATTGCGGCGTTTACAATTCTTTCCAGATTCAAAGGGAACTTTGTAATAAAGGCACCAAAACTGTTTGTACAAACAACATTTGAACCAGCCATATAATAGCTGTAATTTACTTCTATAATTTTTTCAGGATGATCCAGATTCCAGTTTTCTGGTAATTCCCCAGGTTTTATTCCCATTTTCTGAAGAATAGTTCCAGTTCCACCATCCAGATAAACAATTTGTTTTTTTAATAATTCTACAAGTTTATCCATTTATTTAACTCTATATTAAAATTAACTCTCTAAAACTAAATCGCACACAACAGCATCTGCCGCTTTTATTAAATCTTGTGGAGAAAGCACAATCTGTACTCCACGTTGTCCGCCACTAACACAAACTTTTTCCTGCAATAAAATTGACTCATCAATAAAAGTCCTAAATTTCTTTTTCATTCCAATTGGAGTACATCCGCCTCTTATGTATCCGGTAAGTCCCAGCAGTTCATCTGGTTTTACAGGATTAACTTCTTTACAACCGGCAGCCTGACGAGCTTTTTTCAAATTGATTTCGTGAACAGCACTCTGGCAAAAAACACAGATTTCTTTAGTTTCAGTTCTCATGACAATAGTTTTATAAACCATTTCCGCTGCCACCCCAAGCTTTTCCGCCATTCTGCCAGCAGCTCCTTTTTCTAAAACATGTTCACCGTCATCATCATATTCACCGACTTCATACTTAATTTTCAAGCCGTCAAGAATTCTCATTGCATTAGTTTTTTTCATACCTCATATTATGCATAATTCCCCATTATTTTTCTACTTGATGAGTAAATCCACCCTTGCTATAATAAATATAAATTAAGTAAAATTACTTAAAAAATAAACTTTTATTTAGGTGAAATTATGAACAAAGCATTTTATCAGTCGGTTAAGAATGAACTTTTACAAGATATTCTTCCATATTGGGAGCAGTATTCAAAAGATACAGTTAACACAGGTTTTTTTGGAGAAATCGATAACGACAATAACCGAAATGCTGCCTGTCCCCGTTCCATTGTTATGACATCCCGCTTTTTGTGGACTTTTAGCGCTGTTGCTCGCCTTACAAAAGATGTTCATTATCTGGAAATGGCCGATTTTGCCTACGATGTTATAATCAACAAATATTTTGACAAAAAGCATGACGGTGTTTACTGGTCTGTTTATCCAAATGGAAAACCTGCTGTAGAAAAAAAACAGATTTATGGAGAAGCTTTTTGTTGTTATGGCTTAAGCGAATATGCTGCAGCAGTAAAAGAACTTAGGGAAGGGGAAGACTCCCCTTGCGGCTCATCTAAAGAATCGCCTATCCCCTCTGCGGGCTCAAACGCCGCCCGCAACGCCTGCTCATCAGATTCAGATGCAGCATGCCTTTCAGAAGAAGCCATGAATCATGCTTTAGATATTTACGCCTTATTGGAAAAATATGCCCGAGATTACGATGATGGCGGTTATGTAGAAGCCAGAGCAAAAAATTGGAAAGTTACAAAAGACATGATTCTTTCTCCAAAAGACATGAACTGTCCAAAATCAATGAATACAAATCTTCATGTTATGGAAGCTTATACAAATCTTTATAGAACACTTCCTGTAGTATTTGCAGATTCTAAAGCAGTTCGTGCAGAAGTTGGAGATTCTTTAAAGGATCTTGTAGAAATTACAGTTCAGTATATTCTTCAGCCTAATGCACATCTTGGTATGTTCTTTGACATGAACTGGAATTCCTTAGCAGACGAAATTTCTTATGGTCACGATATAGAAGCCTCATGGCTTTTGTGGGAAGCTGCCTGCGAATTAGAAGACGAAGAACTAAAAGCTTCTATAAAAGATACTGTTATCAAAGTTGCAGAAGTTGCACTTAATGAAGGCTTCGATCATGAAAATGGCTGTATGGAAAATTTCCTTAAAGATAATGGAACAGTAAGAGACCGTCGCCGTGTCTGGTGGAATCAGGCAGAAGCAATCAACGGATTCTACAATGCATGGGAAATGACAGGGGACGAAAAGTATAAAACTGCAGTTATAAAAACTTGGGATTGGATTCAGAATCACCAGAAAGATAAAGTAAACGGCGAATGGTGGGCCGAATTAGATGAAAATGGTACCCCAATTCTTTCAGAAGCAAAGGGTGGAAACTGGAAAACCAGCTACCATAATGGAAGAACTTGTTTGGAGTTATTAAAAAGAAGTAAAAATATATAAAAGTTACAAAAATTTGAAAAAAAAATGAAAATTTTTAAAAAAAAATTAAAAATTTGATTGACACTTTTTTTATTTAGATATATATTCATTATCACCGTCGCAACAGTGAGTTGCAGAACGGATTCTTTGACAGTTCAGGGAAGGAA
>JAKSTH010000116.1 GCA_024402655.1 Treponema sp.
TTGAGATTCCTCCACTCCGCTTCGCTGCGGTCGGAATGACAGATGTTGTTGATTCAGATTGGAATGACAGATGCTGTTGATTCAGATGGGAATGGCTGGGAAATTGTTTTTGAATAACAAAAAAAGGGGGGATGACGAAATAAACGCAGATAAACGTAAATGGTGGATTTCTTTAATAAAGAATCTATTTATGTTTATCTGCATGTATCTGAGGGGCTTAACGGTATTCTACACCCTGGACAGTTACATTTAACTTGTATGGTGCGCTTCTTCTGCCTTTTTCATCTTCCAACACAAATGTAAGATTCAAAGTATACTCTTCGTTATTATAATTTGAAGGTACTGTCCAATAAACATTTTCATAAGTAGTAAATTGGTTTTCATATACTGATTCGATATTATAATCACCCATAAATTTGTCATCTAAATAGAGTTTAGCTTTTACTACATTCATTTCTGGTTCATAAAAATCTATTACTAAATAATAGTATTTTTCGAATTTAAGTTCAGTTACTCTAGAAACTGTATAAAAAGTTGATTCGGTTGGGGATTCAGTAGTGTAAAATACTTCCCTAATTGATGCTGTGGATAATGGCTCTGACGAACAAGCTGTAAACAATGCTGCCATTGAAATTAAAATACTTAATAAAATAATACTTTTAAATTTTCTCATTTTTTTTCTCCTTTTAAATAACTATACACCCATTTAGGGGGGGGCAATAGGGGAAAACTCTTAAAATGTGATGAGATTCCTCCACTCCGCTTCGCTCCGGTCGGAATGACAGATGCTGTTAATTCAGATTGGAATGTCTGGGGGTAAACTCGGTGGGAATGGTTGGAAAAGCGGTTTGGAATAACAAGAAGATATTTTCTTATTTCTTAATTCTTAATTTTTAATTTCCAACGGCCCCAAGCGTGGAGCAGCGGCGCAGGCCGGCCACCGCACGGAACGAATGTGAAGGAGGAGGCTGAGGGTTACCGAACTGCGTAAGGCGCCTTCTTAAAGTGGGAGGCGGGCTCTAACTTTCAAAAAATTAAAAAAACTCGATTGTGATTTTGATAATATAACACTTATATGGTAGAATAGATGCATTATTTTTGTATAAGGAATGTATATGGAAAAAGAAGAAAAGGCTGTAAGAATGCCTAAAGTGTGGGAAGCATTAATTGTTTTATGTGTCCTGATTCTTGTGCTTGCTGTAGGAATTATTGTTTATGGTGTTGATCCACATGTTCCTATGCTCATTGGTGTTGCCGCTGCTGCAATTATGGCTAAGATTCTTGGATATCACTGGGAACAGATTGAACACTTTATGATTAAGGGTATTTCTAAGGCTATGCAGTCTATTATTATTCTGGTTATTATTGGTGTTTTAATTGGTGTCTGGCTTAATGCCGGGGTTGTTCCTGCTATGATTTATTATGGTTTGAATATTCTTAAACCTTCTATCTTTTTTGTTGCCACTGTTTTAATTTGTTCTATTACTGCTCTTGCAACTGGTACTTCATGGGGAACTATGGGAACTATGGGTGTTGCACTTATGGGTATTGGTTTTGGTTTGGGATTGAATCCTGCTATGACTGCCGGTGCTATTATTTCTGGTTCTTACTTTGGTGATAAAATGTCTCCTCTTTCTGATACTACAAACCTGGCTCCTGCAATGGCTGGTACTGATATTATGAGTCATATTAAGTTTATGATTCTTCCTACTGCTATTGTTTATGCTATTACACTGGTGTTCTTTGGTATTATGGGATTTACTGTTACTTCTGACGGGGTTGCTGATGTAAGTAAGGTTCTTGATTTACAGGTTGCTCTTAAAGATATGTTTACTATTAATCCTGCGCTTTTACTTCCACCTGTGATTGTTATTGTTGCGGTTGCTCTTAAAATGCCTGCCATTCCTGGTATTTCACTTGGTATTGTTGCTGGTATTGTTGTAGGTATGATTTTCCAACCAGATGCTACTCTTGGTTCTTTCTTTGAATGTGGTATGAACGGTTTTGCCTGTGAAACTGGTATTTACGAAATTGACCGCTTGTTAAATACTGGTGGTCTTATGAATATGACTTTCTCTATTTCTATGACTATTATTGCTATGATGTTTGGCGGCATTATGGAAGAAACTCACCAGCTGGAAGTTATTGTTAATAAGCTTAAGAAGATTGTTAAGACTCCTGCAGGTCTTGTTTCTCTTACTGAAGTTACAAGTATTGTTTCTAATGCAACTATGCCAGAACAGTATATTTCGCTTGTTGTTCCAGGCCGTATGTACAGCGAAGAATACAAGAAGATGGAACTTAGTCCAACTACCCTTTCTAATGCTCTTGAAAGTTCTGGTACTGTAACTTCTGCTCTTATTCCTTGGAACACTTGTGGTGTATTCATTACTTCTACTCTTGGTATTTCTGCAATGCAGTATGCTCCTTGGGCTGTATTCAACTGGTTAATGCCTATTGCTTGTATTGTTATGGCATTCCTTGGTGTTACTGTTGCTGATAAAGATGGTGTTCGTCTTTGTAAAAAAAGAAAGGCAAAAGCTGCTTAATAAAAGTGGTTTATTACGGAGGTTTAAATGAAAACTGCTGCTGTTTTTTTTGCGGATGGATTTGAAGAAATTGAGGGTCTGTCCCCTGTTGATTATTTAAGAAGAGCAGGTGTTGAAGTTACTACTGTTGGTGTTAA
Organism: Treponema sp.; assembly: GCA_024402655.1. GTDB lineage: Bacteria > Spirochaetota > Spirochaetia > Treponematales > Treponemataceae > Treponema_D. The sequence continues at coordinate 2,687 of JAKSTH010000116.1, forward strand.
AGGCAAAGCTTTTAATGATTCTATGATTGTTACTTCTTCTCACAATATTCCTATTATTACTGACACAACTCTGGATGCATATCTGGCTGGTCATGAAAGTGATTTACCTGATTGTGTTGTTTGTCCTGGTGGTTCTGTTGGTGCTGATAACCTTGCTGCAAATGATTCGCTTTTGGCTTTTCTTGAAAAATGTAATGCTGCAGGAAAATTAACTACTGCAATTTGTGCTTCTCCTGCTGTTGTATTTGGAAAAACAAATATTCTTCTTGGTAAAAAGTGGACCTGCTACCCTGGTATGGAAGATAATGCAAAGGAAGAATATATTCCTGCTTATTACAACGAAGTTTTTATTACTGATGACAATGTGGTTACAGGAAGAGGACCTGGAGCCAGCGAACAGTTTGCTATGGAACTGGTTCGTATTCTTTGTGGGCAGGAAACTCATGATACAATTCGTAAAGGAAGTCAGCAAAGATAATTATTATTTTTCTGGTTTTCTATTCAACGAAAAGATTTGATTTATCTATTACTATTGGAGCTATTGGTTCCAAACCTATAATAAAAGTCTGTTTTTCAGAAGTCTGAGACAGGCTTTTATTATTTATAATGGCACTTGCTGTTATTCGCCAGCTGAAAGCCCCTTCATCTGAAAGTAAAATTAATTCGTCATCCAAAACAATCTGAGTCTTTGTTGTATATTTTGAAAGAATAAGCTTGTTGGTTTTGTCAAACAATTCAAAATAGTATTTTTGTGCTCTTGGAACTGATTCCCATTCAAATTCCAGGCTAGGAGATTCTGTAAGCATAAGATCTGCTTCTGAAATGTATTGGGATTGGGTTGGAGAAAGCAGCAACGGTTCTTGCAATGGAGCTGGTACTAAATCTGGAATAATGGTTTCAGGAACAGGTTTTGTTTCTGCTGGTTTTACTACTGGAGCAGGCTTTTTTACTGGAGTTTTTGTTTTTGCAGCCAATGCTTTTCGTTTTTCTTCCAGCTGTTTTTTTGCCAATTCTTCTGCAAGAGCTTTTTCCTGTTTTAATTTCAGCAATTCAGCTTCTTTTTCTTTTCTGGAAATGGATGCAGTTATAAGGTCTTCTGCCGACTGACTATAGCTTACATTTTGTGGAGCATAATCTGAAGCAATAAAGTGACTTGTCCATTCTGTTGTATTTTTCTGTGGTCTTATGTTTTCCAGCTCGCTTAAATACAAGTGATATGCAGAACCTGCCATGCCTATAAGACAAACAAGGGCTGTGAGAAAGTGAAAAAATGGAGATGTAAGTCTGACTCTGTTCTTCATTAATTATTTCCTTTCTTGTCCTGCAAGAAACATTTTTAAGCTGTTGAGATCTGCCGGACCTTTGAGTCCAATAGCATTTATAAGTGCATAAACCGGTTTTTCTAAAGAATCTTCCAGTTTTTCTGCAATAATCTTTCCGCAAACTAAATCATAACTAGACTTAGAAAGAATAACATCTGTTCCTGTAAACTTGCCTTTATTTCTGATTTGCTTTGCTTCGCTTACTATGGAACCTAGAATTGTATAATCGGCTCGCTGTGAAAAACCTATTTCGCCAGCTGTAACTACACCACTGCTTAAACCGCAGCACAATTCCATAAGAGGAAGATTTTTTGCTTTTTGTTTAAGGTTTACTTCATAAGCGGCAATGCGAAGTAAGAGTGCACATCTAACTGCATTCCATGCATCTGTTACTGGATTTTCTGACGTAGCAACTGTACCCCATACTATAAGGAAACTGTCGCCGTATATATTGTCTATATAACCACCTGTTTTTTCCACACAGGATTCAACTTTTTCATACCAGGCATTTAAGAAACTGATTGTTTCTGGTCCTTCCTGATTTTCTGTGAATTTTTCAAAATCTTTTATATTTGCATATAAAACTGTGGCATTGCGATTTACGCCTTTTATATAAAGTTCTTCGCTTATAGCTTTTTGGGCAATCATTTTATTTGAATATTTTTCGTATTTAAAATTCTGTGCCTGAAGATTGCGTAATGAATCTTGCATCTGATTAACACTTTTTGTTAAATAGCCTACTTCATCTTTTGAACTTGGTTTAAGTTTTGTGCTGTAGTCCCGCTGACCTACTCTTTCTGTTATATAAACCAGACGTTCTATTGTTTTTGCAATTCTTCTGCTGAAAATGAGAATTATAAAAATGCCAAGGAAATAGATGAATACGCCAACTAAAATGACACGAAAAACAAGTTTGGAAATTTCGCTGAGTGTTTCAGTTGGAACAAAATAAGTAACAACATACATTGTGTTTCCCAAAATGCTGTTTGCGTTGTAGTAACTGGTTACTGTGGAATCTACATCTTTATAATTTCCGTTACTGGTTTTGCTTCTGTTTTTTATGAGCTGGCTTACAAATGGCTGGGTACTGTAGTCTGCGGCAGATAAAACTTTGTCATCTTTTGGGTCAATTATACAAATACCTTCTTCTGTTATTACAAAGGAACTGTTATTAGGACTTGCTTCCAGAATAGATTTTAACTGTTTTTCGTCTATACCAACTGCCACTACTTCATTTTGTTTTGTTTTAGGATTTTGAAACGGGAATAAAAGACAAATAACACCCTGATTATATAAAGAAGAAATATTTTTTATCTGAGGTCTGCCGGCAGTAACTTTCTTTTTAAGGGTATCCTGTTTTTCAAGCCACAGAATAAATACTTCCTGGACTTCGGGATGAGCTTCCAAAAATTTATTTTCGGTAAAAACTCCGGTTGCAGGTGTATACACAAATTTTACCTGTGGAGTTCTATAGCATAAATCATTAAAAAGAAGGTTTGCTTTATTTTCATATAAAACATCATCCTGGAAAAGCATTACTGCATTCATGTAACCGTTTACACTGCTTTGTATTTCCTGAAAAGAAGTCTGTACATTTAAAGAAACAAGATCGTTTACTTCCATATTACTCAATTCTTCTTTTTCTACCAGGTCATTGCCAACAAAATAGAAAACCATGAAAGTTGAAACTGAAAAGAATAAAAATAAAATAATTGAAAAAATGGTTATGAATTTAAAACTGATGGAAAATTTAACTCTTTTTTTATTCTTCATTTTACTCTGTCCCCTTTGTCAGAAAATTTTGCTCTGTCCCTTTTGTACTGCTTTCCATTTTACTCTGTCCCTTTTGTCCTATTTTAATGGTATTCTGCCACCAATTCCTGCTGAAACGAAAAAGCCTTTTGCATGAATCAAATCTGAAAAACCAGTGTATAGTTTAAGGTCAAAATATTTACCAATTAAAGCACCAGCTTCTATGGCACCATAAAAATTTTCTGATTCAAAAGTAAAACCATTTTCATTTACGAAATTAAAGCCTGCCAGAATACCGGCATGTGGACTTACATATTTTAATGGAACCCTAAAATTTACAGAAGTTTCCCCTGCAGCACACACGCCCCAGGTATTATTCAAAATTGTACCAATTATTTTGGGAGTTACTTTTATTCCTGCATTCCAGTAAAACCAGTCTACATCAATAATGTCTGCACCAAGGCGGAAATTCATTTCGAAATTATATTCCTGACCAAAAGGTACATCTGCACTAACAGTTATGGCTTTAAACCAGATTCTGCTCTTTTCTTGCTTTTCTTCATCTTCTTCGAAAACCGGCTGCTTTTCTGTCTGGGAATTTTTTTTATGCCATTCTTCCCATTCAGCTTCTGTAAGAATCCTGAATCTGAGCCATTGTTCCTGTTTTATAGTTTTTCCAAGATAATTAACCGGATCTACCGAAATTCTATATCTTCCCGGTGTAAATAGAACTTCTACATAAGGTTGGGTTGTGATTTGACTAAAGAAAGGTTCCCAGTTTCCCTGAGAGTCTAAATGTTCAATTTGAACTTCATAACCCCGTACATTTTCTGCTTCTTCCCAGCTGATTGTCTGAAGAGATTCTTCCTGAGCTGTATTTTGAGCAAAAACTGAAAGATTAAAAGCTAGCAATAGTCCTATAAAAATAAAACCCTTTTTCATACCTTGATTATCGGCAGAAAAAGGGTTTTTGGCCACTAATTACTAAATAAAGGAGCTATTTATTTGATTAAATCGCGAGCAAGAATTTTTGCGATATTAGGTCT
>JAKSTH010000117.1 GCA_024402655.1 Treponema sp.
CTAGCGATTTTGACATTTGCTTTCTGCCCGATAGGAATTTCATATAACCATTAGATATTAATCTTTAGGGAATATTTTTTTAACGTTTATCTATAAAAGACTACAGAACCGATTTCTGTTGGGTGGTCATAATAAAGGATATCTTTTGTGTCCACTTTATTTTTCAGCAGATTAATAACCATTAAAAAGTCACCGCCACCACCAATAAACATAAAACAAGCTTCTGCAAATAAAATTCCGTTTCCTGCATAAATTGCAACAGCACCAAGAGCAAAACCCAAAATCAAAGTTGGCATAAGAGCACCAATAATATACTGACTCTTTCTCAATGGAAGAGAACAAGTACAGTATGGAGCTAAAGCTGCTGCATTAAAACCAAATTCAATTGCAGTTCTGTCTTTCACAAACAATTTCCAGGTAATACCATGAATTAATTCGTGAACAACAATCAGAACAGCAAAGAATAATATTGCTATAAGCATTGTTGTTAAATTGTAATTAAATAAATTTTCAGTTCCTACAACCATCAAATACCATACAAAATATATAATTACAAAAGGAAGTGTTACTGCCAGACTGCCAAGATTGGCTTTTAAGGGCGAAATTGTTAAAAACTTCATTGTATAACCCTGTTCCTGCAATTCCTTTGCCTTCGCTTCAAATTTTTCCAGTCTGATTTTTTCTTTTTCAGTCAGTTTTTTTTCATTTTCATTATCACTCATTTTTTTCTCCAAATCTGTAATCTATATTTTAATTCAATTAATGAAATAATATCCAGAATATAAAAGCCACAACCATTCCTAAAATAGTATAATAAGCTATCCATGGAGATTTCTTTGGCTTATTTTCAAACCAGATTAAAGGAATGCGCATTTCATTTTTTGTAAGTCCAGCATGATGGGATCTGAATTGATTGCACTTTTTGTTCCACAACAAAGTTTTATAAGAAGTAGCAATGGCAACATAATCTCCAATTCCAGTTAAGTTGGAATGAGGTTCTCCAGGTCCAAGAAGCTGTTTTTCAAGTACTTCTTCCTTTGTTAAAAGCATATAATCTTTTTCGAAACAATCTAAAAACTTTCTTCTAAAATCATCTTTATATTCAGGTTTTACATAAAAACTGATTGCTCTTGGTTCCATAGAAACAGGCCGTTCCAGCATTTTACATAAATCAGGATAATCCTCTTCCAAAAACAGATTCTGTATGGACATATGTCCATGATCTGCAGTTATAAAATAAACAGTATCTTCTGTGCTGTCACACAAATCAATTATACCGTTATTGAGTTCTCGTATTACTTTTTCAACATCACGGCTGCCGTTTCCCAATTCATGTAACAAACTGTCTGGTTCAGGCCAATATGCATAAGTAAAGGTTCGCCCTTCCTGCTGGGTGGTTTTACGAATTTCTTTGAACCAATCATTAAGATTTTCATGCCCCTTAAAACCATAAGCATCAAAAGGCATAACAGCAAAGGCTTTTCCCTGTCCCGCTTTATTAATCTTGTCAAAAATAGTTTGTTCAGAGTAAATATCTGAATCAAGCAATCCATGTTCTATTGGACTTTTGCCGGTAACAAAACTAGTTGTACTTGTCGTTGTTGTTGGTGGAAAAACCGAAGAATAATCAGTTAAAAGATGGCGTCGTAAGAAATCACGGTAGCTCAAATTATATTGCAAGACTTCCATACTAAGACCATCTAAAAGAATTACAACTACATGTTTGTGTCCGTGAGAAAGAATTTCATCTACCTGGGGAAGTGTTTCATGCAATGGCTCATCTCCAAAATGCTTTTGAATTGAGCAGGACAGGTTTAAAATGCTGTCTGTATAGTCAGGAAAAGTAGGCTCGTTTTTTATATTTTTCATTAATAACCACCACTTGCATATAACTTGCATTTAAATAATAAAACCAGTTTATACCAACATAATTCAGTACAAACTGGTTTATTAATTTTATAATTAAAATCTAAAAATTAAGCAGAAGGTTCTTCTGTTACTAAATCTTTAAGATCTTTGTTTGTCATTGCACAAACACATGAGTCACTGTAAATATTTACAGCAGTTTCAATCATATCAATAACAGCATAGATTGGGAGAATTACACCCATAATACCAATTGGCATTCCTTTTCCAGCCATTAATGAAAGTGTAAGGAAGAAACATCCCATTGGAACACCGGCATTTCCTACAGCACTAATTACAGAAATCAAAATCCATGTAATAACTGTAATAAGATTCAAATCTACGCCACCGTTTTTCATAACAAAAAGTGATGTTACAAGAATGAATGCGGCACAACCGTTCATATTGATTGTTGTACACATTGGAAGAATGAAGCGTGAGAATTTTTTATCACATTTAACACGGTTTTCAACACAATCCATTGTTACAGGAAGTGTAGCTGCAGAACTTTTAGTGAACAAAGCTGTAAGAATTGCAGGAATCATATTCTTAAAATGTTTAATAGGATTAAGTCCACGAATCAAAAGGAAGATAGAAAGAACAATAAAGAACTGAATCAAGTTTCCGCTTAAAACAACTGCAACATAGCGGCCAATAGAGTCAGCAACAATACCTGCAGAAAGATCAGAAACCAACTGAGCTGTAAATGCAATAATACCGATTGGGAGAATAGCAATAATCCAGCCAATAATCATAAATATCATTTCCTGGAAACCATTGATTACATTTAAGATAGCAGTTTTCTTTTCAGATTCCTTCATTCTAGAAATTGCAAAACCAAGTGCAAAAGAAACGATTAAAATTGAAAGAACGTTTCCAGAAACAAATGGATAAAGGATATTATCTGGAATAGCCTGTACAAAATAGTCCAGGAAAGATGATGAATTCATATTTGCAAGTGTATCAGCTGCAACACCTTCGTAAAGAGCAGAAGAAAGAACTTCTGGTTTAATAATGAAGAAAAGAACTGCAGCAAGTGTAGATGCAGCAAGTGTTGTCAGAAGAGTATACATAAGTGTTCTTCTGAAGATTTTTCCTGTTTCTTTGTTTCCACCAAGCATTGCAAGAGTTGTAAGAACAGAAACAGCAATAGCTGGAACAGCTGTGAATTTGAACAATCTAGTGAAAATGGTAGCAACAAAATTACAGATACTGTCAATTGTGGCAACATGAAGAGAACCCAAAACAGCACCAATAATCAAAGCACCAACCCAAAAAATAACTTGTTTAATTTGTTTTGACATAAAGTTAACTCCTGTGAATAAGTTATTATATATTAAAAACAATTATTAACAAAGTTTTTTTATGCAATAAAATTATTGCAGGCTCATAAGCCACATAATTTTTCTTATAGCACCAGGCAAAATCTGGCGGATTACCTGGGTTTCTTTGTTATCCGGATTGATGGAAACAGCTTTCTCCATAAGATTGCTCATTACAGGAGGAAGCACTCCAAAAATCTGGAGAACCTCCTGTGTATTATATTGTTTGTGTTCCAAAGCAGGCTCATGTTTTTGTAAAAGGTCTGCAGGATAAAACTTGCAGGGCTTCCACACTACCCTACCCTCTTTATCTTTATTGCCACAGCCACCAAACATTCTGCATATAAAAGGACGACCTTCATAAATGCTGCAATGGTACGGATTTTCAAAATCGTGAAAAGGACATGTTTTTCCATTTTCAAAAGGAAATGTCCCTTCCACAATTTTTTCTGCCACCTCAGGCTGGTTTTGTATAATCCAGGCAGCCATATAAGAAGCTTCGCAGTCTAGTAAATCGGGTTCAAAATTATGACAACAGGAACCACAACCTTCTGGACAGGTAAATCCAGATATTTCATACCAATTTTTCTGCTGTTCTGAAAGTTCAAAATAAGCTTGTTTCATCTGATTCAGAACATCAGCTTCTCTTGTGCCCCTAAGTTTTTCAATAATCTGGTTTACATCAGACATAAAACCCCTTTAAACAAAAAAAGAGGTCGTAAATAGAGCAACCCCACAAACAAAAGAATAAAAATTCTTAAGTTCAAGGATTATTCTATTTACGACCTCTTTGCCGTTTGAAATAAAATATCCGTTGATTAGTTAATTGTCAAGAGAGAGTTATTTTCTAATAGTAATAGGAAGTTCTGTATCATTAGGATCTATTTCCATAATAATATGATAATTCAACCAGGAATTTTTACCTATGTCCATACCGTTACGAAATTCATAACAACTGATTGTAAATTCAGTATCATTTTTAAGTTCAGACCCACTGTCTTCTAATGCCTGTTCAAGAGTAATAACGCCATTTTTCTCTCTAAATAAGTAGAAAATTAAATTCCAATGAGAATTATTTCCCCTATATTGAATATTATAACTTGTATCTCTACCAACATTAATTGGTGGTATAAGTTCTGGTAATTCTGAAAATTCTAAGGCTTTAGTTTCATTATTAAAAGTTGCTTTTCCAGGTTTTATCTTCATTTCCCCAAGACCTGCACTTGCTGTATGAGTACCTAAATCTAAATATTCTCGAGAATCTTCCCCCCAATATGCAATACGATAATCATATGTTTTACCAGCATCTGTATAATAATCTTTAATTTCTACATCAGTTTCAACGCTTCTATTATCAAAACCCATATAATTCATAACAGAAGACCAGTTTTCAGAAGTGTGTTCTTTTCTTTCAATATCAATATAAGAAACGTTCTCCAGCTGTTCTGCCAAGTTTTTCAATGACAAAGTAATAACACCTTCTTCTGGAATAGCAAGGATTTGTTCTTCACTATTATCAAAATCAACGTCATTATTATCACTTCTCCAATGAGCTGTAACAATATGTATTCTGTTTTTTACCTGGCTATTAATTCCATTTTCCCAGCCGCCACCTAAACATCTTTGTTCATCATCATAAAAGAATGCACCCATTACCAGATTTTTTGCAGGAAAAGTCTTTCTTAAATCGGTAATACTATATTTAAGTTGAACTTCTTCATTTGGCATAACCTTTCTTCTTTTTCCAATTGAAAAATAGTTATAATTTCCTTGGTCAATACAATCAGCTAGATAATTCTGGAAATAAAGAGTTTTATCTGTAGTATTTTTTAATTCATAAATAAAATCATAATCCTCTGTACCATTCTTTATATGATTTTCCAATTCGTAAATTTCTTTATCTGTTACTGTAGGAGCTGCAGTTTCTTTAATCCAAACTCTAAAGCCATAATTATAATAGTTATATCCACTTACTGTTACTGTAGCATAACTACCATCAAGCATTCTTATATTACGAAGAGTATAAGCATATCCAAGGTTTCCAATACGATCCTCTCCGTTATAATCCCAAATCCAAATCTTAAAATTTGAAAAATCTTCTCTTATAAAGGATTTCTCTGGATTATCAAAATAATCTTTTTGATCAACAACCACTTTATCTAATCCATCAGAAGCTGCAAGAATTACATAACTGTCTGATTCTTTATTTGTGAGTGTTTCTTTATCTAAAACATAATAGAAATTTCCTTTGTATTCAAAGATACCTTTTCTGAAATTTCCTGCTTCATCTTTATGGAAATATATTTCCTGAAGAGTTCCTAAATCTTCATTATTAATAACCAGCTGATTATTAGCAGTATATTCATCTGTTCCATATACATTAGAAGGTACATTCCACATACCATCAATGTATCCCTGCCACTTATCATCATCAGACAATTCAACAAAAGCCGCTCTGCTTGCTGTTACTGAACTTTTTACAGAGTCATTTACAAATTTCTTACTGGCAGAAATAGCTTCGCCCATTCCAATGTTGTAGTACTCATGATCAAAATCTTTTTTACCATCTAAAGGTGAACCACAACTTACAAATAGTGAGACTAATCCTATAATCGCACCGCTTAAAAATAAACCTTTTTTCATCATATTCTCCATACTTTATTTATTTTATTTTTGATGATAGGAAATTATATCATATTTTATATATAGATTCTAATTCAATTTTTAGTTACCAAACTCCGTTTCAACAATAAAGACAAAAAAATACAAATTCACTATAATGTACACATCTTTTATATTTAGAGGTAAATATGGCACTTACAAGTGTTTCACCGGTAGACGGTCGTTACGAAGGAAAAACAAAATGTTTGCAGGGTTATTTCAGCGAAATGGCGCTTATGAAATACCGCATTTATACAGAAATCAACTATCTTATTAAATTGCTTGAAACTCCAATGCTTAAAGAAAGAGTTACAAAGCCAGTTGATGCTGCAAAACTCCGCTCAATCATCGACATCAGTCTTGAAGATGCAGAAATCATTAAAGCATTTGAAACAAAAGGTTATAATGGTACACCTGCTACAAACCACGATGTAAAAGCTATTGAATATTTTATCAAATTAAAGATTAAAGAAATGGGCATGGACGAAATTCTTGAATACGTTCACTTTGCTCTTACTTCAGAAGATATTAACAACATCAGCTACGGTCTTATGATTCGCGATGCTGTAAACGAAGTTGTACTTCCAGAAGTTCTTAAGATTTACGACACACTTTATAAACTTGCTTATGCAAATAAAGACCTTTCAATGCTTGCCCGCACACACGGACAGCCAGCAACTCCTGTTACATTCGGAAAGGAAATCCTAGTTTTCGTAAACCGCATGAAAGAAGAACTTGTTCAGCTTGGAAATATTGATATTCTTCTTAAACTCAACGGTGCAACTGGCGGAT
>JAKSTH010000118.1 GCA_024402655.1 Treponema sp.
CTGCAGAATTTGAACAGATGGAAATGGAATATTTCTGTAAACCAGGAACAGAAGATGAAGTATTTGACCGCTGGAGAAAAGACCGCTGGGCATTCTACCTTAAATACGGTATTCCAGAAAACAAACTTAAATGGCATCATCACGACAAATTGGCACACTACGCTAAAGATGCTTATGATATTACATATAACTTCCCAATCGGTTTTGAAGAAATTGAAGGTATTCACTCAAGAACAGACTTCGACCTTTCTCAGCATCAGCAGTATTCTAAGAAAGATATGTCTTATATCGATCAGGAAGATGGAAACAAAAAATATGTTCCTTATGTAGTTGAAACTTCTGCTGGTCTTAACCGTAACTTCTTTATGTTCCTTTGTGAAGCTTATGAAGAACAGAATGTTTCTACAGAAGAAGGAAAAGAAGACTATCGTACAGTTCTTCACCTGGATCCTCGTCTTGCACCTATTACAGTTGCAGTTCTTCCATTAATGAAGAAAGATGGTCTTGCTGAAAAAGCAAAAGAAATCCAGCATATTCTTAAAGAAGACTTTGTAACAGATTTTGATACTTCTGGTACTGTAGGTAAACGCTACCGTCGTCAGGATGAAGTTGGTACTCCTTTCTGTGTAACTGTAGATTACGATACAATTCAGGAAACAAAAGAAGACGGTTCTAAAAATGAATTGTTTAATACTGTTACTGTTCGTTTCCGTGATTCTATGGAACAGGAAAGAGTTGCTTTGGATGATTTAGTATTCTTTATTCAGAAAGCAATTAAAAATTACAAACCAGTTGTAAAAGCTGATAAATAAGGAACATTTCTTAAAGGCGACAGGACGTCGCCATGTGTAGTTTTTCAAATAAAATGGCTGGTTTAGTTATGCTAAACCAGTTATTGAAAAATTACACGGAGGTAATTTTTCAATGGATTACATTCGTTTAGGTAAAACAAATTTATTGATTTCTCGTGTTGCTTTTGGAGCAATGAGACTTACAGATGCAAGTGGAGATGATAACGCAGCTGTTCTTGTAAGAAAAGCTTATGAAGCTGGCATTAATTTTTTTGATACATCCAGTAAATATCCTTTAAGCGAAAAACTTTTAGGAGATGCCCTTTACGATATAAGAAATAATGTATTCCTTTCTACAACAACTAGTGCAAAAGGGTGGGGAGAACTTTCCAGAGATCTTGAAGAAAGTTTAATGACTCTTCATACCGACAGCATTGATTTATATCAGTTTGAAACTGACAGTTTTCTTCCTCTCCCAGGTCAGGACAATAAAATTTATGAAACTCTTTGTGAGTTGAAAAAAAGTGGAAAAATAAAACACTTTGGTATTGTTACTACTGATTATGAAATTGCTAAACAGGCAATTACATCTAATTTATACGAAACCATTCAGTATCCTTTTAGTGTAGTAAGTGGCGAAGATGTAAATTTGCTTATAAACCTGTGCGAAGAACATGATGTAGGTTTTATTGCCATGCAGCCTTTAGGTGGTGGTTTATTGGAAAATATTCCTATTGCTTATGGATTTTTGAATCAGTATGAAAGTGTTGTTCCAATTTGGGGAATTCAGACATTGGAAGAATTGAACCAGATTTTATATTTCCGTGAACATCCTCCTGTAATTGATGACAATTTCCACAAGGATGTTGAAAAAATCCGTACATTCTTTAATTAAATTTATATTAATTTCTATTAAGAGAACATATTGATGTCTACTTCTTCCATTTCGCCAGATTGTACTGGTGGAACATCTTTATGTTCAACTACAGGAGCTTGAACTGCTGGAGCGTGAGCTGCAATTTCCTGTGCTTCATGAATTGCCTGATATCTTTCCGAAACAATCTTTAAAATATCATTCTGTTCATTTTTATTAAGAATACGAACAATAGAGATTCCATTTGGTTCTGTATGAATTGTTTTTGGGAAGCCCATTTCGTCTCTTTCTGTTAAACTTTGAACAATAGGATATTTTGGATTATCTGGATTTGTGTCTACAACAACTGCAACCTTTTTGTTAGAAAGGTAAACATATGCTCCAATAGGGAAGAGTGAAACACTGTAAAGCAGGGCACGAATAATTGTATCGTCATACTGCTTTTCATTATTTTTAAGAATTTCAACCATAGCTTCAAATTCTGTTTTTTCATCTTTGTAAAGACGAGAAGCTGTAATTGCTTCATAAGAACAAGCTACAGAAATAATTTTTGCATTTAAAGAAATTTTTTCAGAGCTAAGTTTTCTAGGATAACCTGTGCCATTTTCTTTTTCATGGTGTTCCAGAATGCCCAGCTGAACTGGAAGAGAAAATTCCAAATCTTTTACAATCTGGTATCCTAACAAAGGATGTTTTGCAATTTGTCCACGTTCACCTGGTGTAAGTTTTCTGTCTGTCATGTAAATAGAAGGTGGCAAACGGAGCATACCAATTTCGTGGAGAACGCTTGTAATTCCAAGTTCAACCATTTTTGAAAGTGGCATTCTAAGCTGCAATGCAATAACAATTGCAAGAACTGTAGTTCTCATTGTGTGGCGTACAAGAAAGTTTCTGGAAAAAGTTTCGCTGGACTGGTTTACGCGTAAAATAAATCTTCTGTTTTCTTTAATAAAAATACAAAGTTCTTTTACTGTATCAGACAATTCTTCCTGATTTATTTCTTTATGAGTTGCATAATGAGTAAATAACTGTTCAATGTAGTTCATGTATTCATCATAAATACTTTGAACAAGATGGATTCTGGAATTGTCGCTGTTGTCTAACTGTGTGTTTTTAGATTCTTCTAAGGCTTTTATTACAGATTCACCAATTCTTGCTGCTCTATTGCTATTAAAAGCTGCAGCATTTACAGCTTCTGTTTGAACTGGTTGTCTTGAAACACCAATGTCACCGCCAAGACTAAGGGAACCATCACATCCAACTGTGTTGAATTCCCATTCCTGCAGGGCTTGAATCAATTCTTTGGAAACTTCGACTGTTTGTGGAAGCAGAATAAAATTCTGGTCAATTACTAAATCTCCCTTAAATGTGAGTCCTTCTTTTAATGATTCAAGTGTTATGGTTTCCATTTTCAACTCCCTTTAGATTGCAGTTATTAGTCTAGTCTTTTTGAGCGGGATTTAATAATTCTGCAATTTCTGGTCTCTTCCATCTTACCGCAATTGTGTATGGTGTGTCACCTGATACATTCTTCACATTGCGATCAATTCCATAAGAAAGTAAACTTTTTACTGTTTCAACAGAACTTGTTTTAGCAGCATAGTGAAGAATTGTGTTACCCTGAATATCTGTCATTGAGTTTGCATATTTTACAATGTTTGAAATCATCTGTTTATTGTTGCGTTCCAAAGCCATTGTTACACCGTTTGTTCCTTTTTTATCAATTGTCTGGAATGGGTTAGCACCATGTTCCAAAAGAATAAGGGCAAGGGCAGTGTCATCTGCTTCTATTGCATAATTCAAAGGTGTGTATCCGTCTGCATTGCGTGTGTCGATTGGATATCCTTCTTTAATCAAAGTTTCCAATAATTCAGCAGAACATTTTGATTTTACAATAATGTGAATTGGTGAATTTCCATCGCTGTCTGTAATGTTGTAGTTTTTACCAAGTACAGCTTTAATAGTATTAATGTCACGTTTTAATGCAATAGAAAGTGGAGTATTTCCCTGTTTATCTCTTGAAAGAGGATTTACGCCTGCATCTCTAATAATAGTAATAATTTTAATATCACCAGTTACAGCTGCTTCGTGATATGAGTTTCTACCATTAATTTCCTGAAGATTTGGATTTGCACCATAATCAATAAGAAGTTTTACTAAATCTACATTTTTACCACGGATTGTATCCATAAGGATTGTAACACCGTTTCTGTCGCTGCAGTTTACATCTGCATGGTGTTCAAGAAGATATTTTGAAACATCATATTTACCAGAAAGAACTGCTTCTGCTAATGGAGATTTACCGGCACTGTTCTGAGCATTAATATTAATTCCCAAAGCAATGAGTTTTTCCATAGATGCAATGGCATCCCATCTTACAGCTGCGTGCAATGGAGTACTACCAAGATTATCTCTTTCTTTTATAGAAGCACCACCGTCTACTACCAGCTGAATAATATCAGGATTATTAGTTTTTACTGCACTAAACAGACAAGTTTCTCCGTTGGCATTTTTTACATTAATATCTGCGCCTTTTGTAAGGAGGGAAGTGATTGCATTGTCGTACTGCCATTCTGCAGCATAGTGTAATACTGTGTTACCACTTCCATCTGTTGATCTGATTGTTTTTGAAGTAATAAGCCAGTCTTGTACAGTTCCACCGTTTTTAAGAGCCAGTCTTAAAGGTGAATTATTGTTTGTATTTGTAGAGAAAATATCAGCATTTTTTTCCAAAAGCATTTCACCAACTTTCTGGCGGTTTTTCTGAATTGCAAGATAAAGTGCTGAATTACCGTCTCTGTTGCGAATATTTACATCTTCTGTAAGGCTTACAATGTACTGAATTTTTGCAAGAGCTGCATTGTTTAGAATCGCAATGTGTAAAGGTGTGTTTCCTTCTGAATCCTGTGTATTAATGTTCATTTCATTTACTGTTGCTTCAAAAATATCGTTATCGCTTGTAAGTGCTACAGTAAGTGGAGAATTTCCATTTGTATCTTTTGTGTGAATATTTGCGCCGTGAGTTGTAAAGAGTTTTGTTGTTTCTACATCTCCCTGCTGAATAGCAATTTCCAGTGGAGTTACACCTTCTTTATTGCGGGCATTAATATCTGCACCGTTTGAAGTAAGTTTTTCCAGCATTTTTACATTTACTTTGAGCATGGCTGCTGTATGAAGAATTGTGTCCCCATACATATCTTTCATATTCAAGTCTGCGTGATTTGCAATTAACAAATCATATGTCTGCTGAATTTTGTCCTGTGGAATAATGAGAAGAATTGGTGTTTTACCAAGGTTGTCTTTTGCATTTACATTTGCACCAGCATCTAAAAGCATAGTGGCAATTTCCAGGTGTCCATAGCGAACAGCTTCATGCAAAGGTGTAGCTCCAGAACTGTCCTGAACAGAAGTGTCTGCTTTGTTTGCAAGAAGATATTTTGCAATGGCATTGTGACCATGAATTGCACTTAAATGTAAGCTTGTCTGTCCGTCATCAAAACGGGCATTAATATTTCTGGAAGAAAGAGCATTCTGAAAGTAAGTAAAATCTGTTTCAACTTCTTCAGCTCCGCTCATAATAAGTTCTGCTGCAATTTCTACGCTGGTGTAATCATTAATGTTTTCAAATGCATAGTCCAGTGGAGTTTTTCCGGCGTTATCTCTAAAAGAAATTGGAAGGCCTTTAGAAATAACTGCTTTTACAGCTTTTAAATTTTTAGTTTGAACAAAATGGTGAAGAATAGATTTTCCTTCGTTATCTAAAAGAGAACCTGTTTTTTCGCTGATAAAAATATCATAGAAAGCTTCATCTGATTCAAGACCTCTAGTTAATGCCATTATGCCAGAAGAGTCACGGGCAAACAGAGTCTTTTTTGTAGCTGCTAAAACTTCTGCAGCATGGTAAGCTTTGTATTCAATTGCAAGATGAAGTGGTGTTTGACCTGCATAGTTCTGTAATTCAGGATTGGCACCTTTAATAAGAAAATATGTAACAAGATCCTGATCATCAAGCATAGAAGCCAGGTGAAGAACTGTATTACCATCTTCATCAATTTCATTTATATCTGTTGTGATTTGAAATTTACCTTTTGCCTCATCTACAAGGCCTCTTTTTAATAATTCCTGAGCTGTAAGTTCTTTTTCTTCTTTTGGAAGTGTACAGCCTGCAAAAAGAATTAATAAAAATAATGGTATAAATGTAAGTTTTCTATTCATTTTTCCCCTCATATCACTAAATTTTAAAGATAATTCCACTTTTATATTTGATATATCGGGTAGAATTGCCTTTCAATTTAGGAAAAAATGAAGGGATGTGTAAGGTTACACAAATTGTTTGGCAAGATTATTTAGCGCAGCTATTGCAGGTGCCCCAAATATAAGACTGCATTTTTGAAGCAACAAAGTTTTTGGGTAAAAGATCTTTGCACGCATTGTAACTGGTATTTACAGCATCTTTTTCGAAAATGTCGTAAATTGTACCACAGGAATTGCACTTAAAATGAATGTGGTCTTTCATTTCTGCGTCAAAACGGACTTTGTCATCTTCTATTTTAAGAGACTGGGCAATATGATTTTCCTCAAAAAGTTTGAGAGTATTGTAAACCGTGGTTTTAGAAAGGGTTGGATATATAGGAAACAGCTGGTTGTAAACTGTTTCAATGTCAGGATGAACAGGATTTTCGCAAAGCCATGCATAAATTGCAATGCGCTGAATAGAAGGTCTGATTCCTGCATTCTTTAAAATTTCGTGATAGTTACGGGTCAAAATTGTTTTCCTTATAAATTTGTAATGATTATAATATTATAATAAGGGACTAAAAGCAAGAATTAATTTATTTTACTGATTGAAATTGTCCAATTCATCATTTATACTATACAGAATAGGGGAAAAATTTATTAGGGTGGGGAAAATGGCTACTAAAGATACAACCAGCGAAAAATCTACTAAAACTACTAAAGCGTCGGCGGCTACAAGCAAAACTAAAGCT
>JAKSTH010000119.1 GCA_024402655.1 Treponema sp.
ACAAGCGAAGCGCGGAAGCCGTTGTTTGAGGTACCCTTTTTTATTCAGAAGCGTCATTGATATAAAAATCTTATTTTCTTTGATTTAAACCTACTACCAGACACCGCATTATACTCTGTGCATAGCAGAGAAAACTTTTTCAGACATGATGTTGATTTCTACACCCATTTCTTCTGCTTTTTTGTTCATTTCTGAACGTAATTCGTCAATAGAAATGTCTGCTTTATCTAATTCTACCATCATCATCATTACAAAGTTTCCAGAAAGAATTGTCTGTGTAATATCTGCAATGTTAATTGAATGATCATTAAGAATGTTTGAAACCTTAGCAATAATTCCGACTTTATCTGATCCTACTACAGTAATAATAGCGTTCATTTTATATCTCCTGTTTAATATACTAAAAATTGTTTCCTAAAGTTGCAGCGATTACAGCTTTAATTGTATGCATACGGTTTTCTGCTTCATCAAAAACTACAGATTGTTTGCTTTCGAAAACATCATCTGTAACTTCCATTGCTGTTAAACCGAATTTTTCACCAATTTCTTTACCAATTTTTGTGTTCAAATCGTGGAAAGAAGGAAGATCGTGCATAAAGATGGCTGTTGGTTTTGCCTTTGCCATAATTTCTTTATTTACCTGATATGGTTTAAGATCAGCAATACGTTCTGCCCAAATTTCATCAGGTTCACCCATACTTACCCAAACATCTGTATACAGAATGTCTGCATCTTTAGCTGCTTCATCTGTACTTTCAGTTAATGTTACAGAACCACCGCTTGCTTTACACCATTCTTCACATTCTTTAAGAAGTTCTGCTGCTGGTGCATATTTTTTAGGACTACAAAGTACAAGGTTTAAGCCAAGTTTTGAACAAACAATAGCAAGTGAATTACCAATATTATAGCGGGCATCACCAAAGTAAACCATTTTAAGTCCCTTTAATTTGCCATAGTGTTCGCGGATTGTAAGCATATCAGCAAGCATCTGTGTTGGATGATATTCATTTGTTAATCCATTCCAAACTACAACGCCAGAATATTTTGCAAGATCTTCTACAATAGTCTGTTCATAACCTCTGTATTCAATTCCATCATACATGCGGCCTAAAACACGAGCTGTATCTGCAATACTTTCTTTTTTTCCAATCTGAGAACCTTCTGCAAGATAAGTTGTAGAAATACCAAGATCGTGAGCGGCTACTTCAAAGGCACAGCGGGTACGAGTACTTGTTTTTTCAAAAATCAAAGCAATGTTTTTACCATGATGGATATCTACTGGAATACCCTTCTTTTTCTTCTGTTTTAAATCTTCAGCTAAATCCAAAAAATAAAGGATTTCTTCTGGAGTAAAATCTTTTAATGTAAGAAAATTTCTGCCTTTTAAATTCATAAGTTACCTCTTTGAAGTTTTAGTATTATGAAATAGACACAAAGTTTAACAGAAATTTTAAGATTTGGCAAACAGTTGTTAAAAAAGCGAGGTTTAAATCTATAATTCGTCCATAACCTGTTTTAGAGATTTGCATACTTTCCAGATATATGGCATTAATTCATCAAAAGGTTGAATTTTATCTGGCACCATAATGGTTTTTAGTCCAGCAGCATAACCGCTTTTAATTCCGTTGGGACTGTCTTCTATAGCAATACATTCTTCAGGTTTTACCCCCAAAGATTTACATGCTTTTATATAAATGTCTGGTTCTGGCTTACTGTGAGTTACCATGTCGCCAGTTGTAAGAGTTTCAAAATAATTGATAATGCCAACTTGTGTAAGCTGGCGTCGCACAGTAACTTCTCTTGTAGAAGAAGCAAGTGCCAGCCTGTATTTTCCTTTAAGATATTCCAGACATTCTTTTACATAAGGCATTAAAGGAACACCTTCAGTTTCTTCTATTTGATGGAACAATTCTGAAGTTCTTTTAAGATAAGTTTCAGAATCAAAATCCTGGCCCAATTCATTTTTTATAATCTGAATTGAGTCAGTTTTATTTGTTCCAAGGCATTTTCTAATTATAGAAGTTGAATCTTTAATATTGAATTCTTTAGCCGCAATCTGCCAGCAACGGTCACAAATGGTTTCCGAATCTAAAAGGACACCATCCATGTCAAAAACAATGGCTTTTATATTATTCATACTAAAAATCACTGCGCAAATCTTTGTTTGTTTTATCAGGATTTAAGGCCGAAGAAATGTACAAAACATTCTGATACCAGTCTATTAATAAAGAGAATGTTTCTGTTTCATAACCTTCTGCTTCTACTCTGATTTTCCAAACTTTGCCAGACTGCAAATCATCTCTTGGAATGTCTTCTATTGGTTCCCATTTTCCTTTGTAGCTTACATAAACATCAGAAATTTTAGAAATATTTTTTCCTGTAGTTGCATCTGTGACTGAAACATTAATCTGCATATCTCTTTGAGAATTAATAAGCTGTGAACAGTTTAATACAACAGGGTCTTTTCCAACTGAAAAAGATTTCCAGATAACATAAGGTCCAACAACAATCTTTGTGCGGTAATCACCTTTTTTTAAGAAAATTGTTGGTGTGTCATATGTGTGATTTTTTGAATTTAATCTGTCTACAGAAATGCGAGGTGAAAAATTAAAAAGATTTTCCAGACGATTTGTTCCTTTTAAATCGAAAGTAACTCTGGAATTTTCAACTTCTGGAATTTCATCGCCATCATTAATAAAGAAAAATGCTCTGATTGGTAAGTCCATTTGATCAAGTTGGGAACGTGGAATTTCCAGTTCGATTTTAACAGGAGTATACTTACTGCGCAAAATAGTTCTGTGGAATCCACCGGCTTTATAAAAGGCTGCCAGTAAAATGCCAAAGACTATAATTCCAGAAACAATTCTTACTGCAATTCTTCTTTTTTTATCTCGTGGAATAAGTCTTGGAAAGTCATATGTACCAGTTGCAATTACAGATTTTGCCACCTGCACTCTAAGTTCATGGGTGTCGTAATGGCGAAGATACTTTTTAACGTAACGCAAAACTCCATCAATACTCTTAAAACGACGCTTTCTATTTGGACGAATCATTTTATGAATAAGATGTTCCAGTTCTGGTGGAATAGTTTTATCTATTTTACGAGGATGAATATAACGGCCTTTTTTTATAACTTTTAATGTTTCAAGACTAAAAGTTCCAGGATATGGTTTTGAACCGGTGAGCATTTCATAAAGCATAATGCCAAGTGCATAAATGTCTGCTCTGTTATCTACAGAAGCACTGTTTTCATACTGCTCTGGAGGCATATAAGCTGGTGTACCAACTGCTGAGCCTTCTTTTGTAATATTTTCTTCCGGATCCTGATCGCTTGCAATACCAAAGTCCGCAAGTTTTATTTCTCCTCTTTTTGAAATAAGGATATTTCCAGGTTTTATGTCACGGTGCACAATTTTTTTGGAATGAGCATATTTTAAAGCATAGCAGGCATCCTGCAAAATAAGCATGGCAACAGGAGCTGGAAGACATGTCTGTTTTTGAATAAGCTTATCTAAAGCAAGACCATCTACAAGTTCTTCTACCATATAGCGGTAGCCGCCTTCTGTAAAATAGTCAAAAAGATGAACAATATATGGACTTTGTAAATCCAAAAGAATCTGAGCTTCTTTTTTAAAACGTTCAGCGTTCACTGCATTTCTTCTGGCTGTCATTTTTTTTATGACAACGTAGCGTTTAAGAGAAGGATGAATTGCTTTGTAAACAACACCCATGCCGCCTTTTGCAATAATGCCCTGAACTTTATATTTTCCTATTGTTTGTGGGATATTTTTTTCTTCCATTTGCTCTGTCCCCTATTTATGCTGTTTCTATAAATTTACATCAAAAAAGTCTTTTTTTAAATTAAATTTTTTCTCACAATTAACAATTGCAATTCTTTGTGCTTCTGTATTATGAAATTGAATCAATCTTCCGTTCTGTCTGGTTTCATAAACTTCTTTTACAGGTCTGTGCCCCGCAAAATAAACAACCGATTTTATTTCTTTTTCACTGCTGCCATTGAATAATGAATAAATGATTGCCTGGGCTGTAGGTTCTGTAACATCCCCGTTTTTTGTCCAGATTAAAGAATATACAAACCTTGGATTTGTTCTAACATCTATGATTTCTTCTTTTGTAAGTGGTAAAGCCGGTTCTGCATGAGAAACCACACATTTTTTTGTCTGTACCATAAGTGGCAAAAGACTTTCATAGCAGGAAATAAGATAAAGTATATCTTCTCCATAAAAATTGGCAATAAAAGCTTTTACCATAGCTGCTTCATCTGCATATTTATAAAAAGACCGGTCTCCGTCGTGATTTTTATTTGTTATGTTTTCGTGATTTCCTTTTATAAAATGAAAGTTTTCCGGATACAGAATTTTCAGCTGCAAAAGCGCACAAAAAGAAGCAAGGCATTCTGTCATTTCCTGTTTCATGGCAGGACCACAACAGTCTCCTGAATCAAACTCTTTTTGAATCTGAATCCAGCGGTCTATGGTTCGCTCTGTATGAAAAGCATCTCCTGCACAAATGCAGTTACATTGTTTTTCAGCAAGCAGGGAAAGGACAGTTTCTTTTTTAGATGAAAAAACAGTTTTAGACAAAAACCGTTTTGGAACATTAAAGTTTAAAATATTTTTTATGAATTTAGGGCGGGCGTGAATGTCGGGAATAACAATGCTTGGAATATCATCTTTAAGCATTACTAAACCACCAGGATTTCCCAAAGAGTCGGCTGGTCTGTTTTCACTTATTTCCTGCTCCAGAATATCTGTGACTTTATTCAGTAGGTCGAACAAAAAATCATGTTCCGGTAACCCATTAAAATCACAGCATTCTAAAACAGATGGAGTTTCATTCAGCATGAATTATGAGATTACAAGGCTCATATTACCAATAGTAATCTTATCTCCGGCATTAAGTTTTACATATTTGTCTGCAGGAATACGGATATTGTTTACATAAGTACCATTTGTACTGTTTGTATCCTTTAGAAAATATGCATTTTTAATTTTCTGAATAATAGCATGATGTCTGCTGGCAAGTTTGTTGTCTACCACAACATCATTGTCACTTTCACGACCAATAGTAATCTTAGCTACAAGTTCAATTTTCTTGCGATTGAACATAAGGTAAGATGCAGGTCTGGAATCACCATAGGAACTAAGCTGCTGTCCTACAGGCGAAAAACTTTCGATTGTGTCATTATTCATAAGCATTACTCCGGCTATTCTAAAATAGCACCTTTATCTGCACTTGAAACTAATTTTGCATAACGGGCAAGGTATCCTGTTTTAACTTTTGGTTCAGGAGCTTTCCAGTTTGCTTTTCGTTTAGCAAGTTCTTCATCACTTACTTTAAGTGTAATTTTATAATTATTGATATCAAGTTCAATTAAGTCCCCTTCTTCAACAAGGGCAATTGGTCCACCAACTGCAGCTTCTGGAGAACAGTGTCCCAAAGAAGCACCGCGAGTAGCACCAGAGAAACGGCCGTCTGTAATAAGGGCAACATCTTTATCAAGTCCCTGACCTGCAAGAGCAGCTGTTACGGCAAGCATTTCGCGCATACCAGGGCCGCCTTTTGGACCTTCGTAACGGATAACTACAACATCGCCTTTTTTAATCTGCTGTTTCTGTACTGCAGCCATTGCTTCGCTTTCATCGTTGAATACACGAGCTGGACCTGTGTGATGCATAAGTTCTTTAGCACAAGCAGAACGTTTTACAACAGTTCCGTTTGGTGCAAGGTTTCCAAACAGGATTGCAATACCACCGTTATCGCTGAATGGATTTTCAATTGGACGCAAGATTTCAGGTTTTCTGTTACGAACACCTGTAATATTTTCTGCAACAGTTTTTCCAGTTACAGTCATAAGGTTTGTATTAATAAGGTTCTTTTTAGCAAGTTCCATAAGAACAGCCTGAACACCACCTGCATCATCAAATTCGCACATAAATGTATGACCAGCTGGAGCCAGATGAACTAAGTTTGGAGTTCTGTTGGAAATTTCATTTACTTCGTTTAAGTCAATTGAAAGGCCTGCTTCGTGAGCAATTGCTGGAAGATGGAGCATTGTGTTAGAAGAACAACCCATAGCCATATCTGCAGCTAAAGCATTTCTAAAATGATCTGCAGTCATCATACAGCGGGCTGTAATTCCTTTTTCATACATTTCCATTACTTTCATACCGGCATGTTTTGCCAAAGCAATGCGTTTACCAGTTACAGCAGGAATTGTACCGTTTCCTGGAAGACCAAGACCAATAGATTCTGTAAGACAGTTCATAGAGTTTGCAGTGAACATACCTGAACATGCACCACAACCAGGACACGCAATCTGTTCCATTTCCCGTAACTGAGCTTCAGTAATTTTTCCAGAAGCAACTGCACCTACAGCTTCGAACATATCTGTAAGAGAAAGATTTTTATCTGAATAAGGATTTCCTTCTTCGTGACTTGGCA